>CAZJGS010000025.1:0-23818 GCA_964545735.1 uncultured Spirochaetaceae bacterium | reverse complement strand
TTCTATACTTTTCATTATTAGTAGAAGTATAGTATTTTTAAATTTTTTTTTGTATGGGAAAACAATGTTTGAAACCTAAAAAAATATAATTAACTCCTTTCTTGTACTTTTATTAACTACAGATGACTATCGTCATCTGTAGTTATGGGATCCAAATACCTCGGGGCTTGCCCCGTGGATGCCCTCAGTTTAGAATAAACTGAGAGGGCTAAATATGAGCGAAAGTAAATATGTACATTCGTCACATAATGTTAGTAATTTAGTATACCATTTTGTAACGCCAATAAAATATCGACGCTTAGCTATAACTGATGTTGTAGAGAAAAGTTTAAGTGAAATATGTGTTGGTATTGAATTGAGGTGGGACTGGATTAGATTTTTAGAAGTAGGAGCAGATACAGACCATGTACATTTTTTAATAGAAAGCACACCAAACCATAGTCCCACTGAAATAATAAGAACTGTAAAAAGTGTTACAGCCCAACGCATATTTATTGAACACCCAGTAGTTAAAAGGAAATTATGGGGAGGGAGTTTTTGGAGCGAGGGATATTTTGTTGCAAGTGTTGGTAGGGTTACTAGTGAAAATATTATAGCAGAGTATGTAAGAAACCAGGGTGAAGAAAAAAGATATAAACAATTATATTTGCTAAGCGAATATTAAGCATTTGGTAGATACCTCGGGGCAAGCCCCGAGGTAGTTCATTTTCCCTAACTAAAAATCCTACCCACACAAAGCCTCGGAGAACCATTATTTTTATGATATATTAGAGAGTAAAAATGCTTTTAAATTATAGAAATATATGCTTTACTTTCAAAGGTTATTGTTGTAGTATCGAAATTAATAATATGTCCTTTCATGTACCTTATTTAATAGGTAATTCATTGTATTACAATGAGTTGTTCTATTAAGAAAAAATAATTAATAAATCTATATTTCTTATTATTTTCTATTTAGATAGGTTCAGGATTTGTACTTTAGGAGAATTTGCCATGAATTATGAAGTGTTTTATCAAGAATATACTGATATTGAGAAAAAAATTAAAGAAAGCATTAAGAGTCTTAATCGTTTTCAAAGATCCCTCGCTAAGCATATGTCTCTAGGAGAGATAAAACTAGTAGGGCAAGATATTGAAAATATGAAAGTAACCAATCAAACTATTGAAAATACAAATACACAATTAGAGACCCTAATTAGTACTTTTAATGCTCAAGAATACATTGAAAGTGGTGAGTGGACCACTCAGATGTTAGAGTATGGTAGAGAGGGGAAAATTGATATTCAAGGAACTTTTCCTATTTATGAAATGTTCCCTTTCAGAGTTAGAGTTGATAGTGAAAATCAAGATATATATATTGATAGAAAAAAATTCTCTTATTTAAGACCCTCTATTTTTATTAATCAAGTAAGTAAAATGCAAGAGAAGCTTAATAAAGCTTCATTTAATGCTGTAAAATTTGCAACTGAATTAGCAGCTTGCTATGATAGATTCTTATTAATTAAAGATAAAAAAGCAGATGCTGATGTTTATCTATTAGATTTATATACGCTGCTTGTTCCTATGGGAAGATTTAGAACAGATTATAATAAACAAGCCTTTGCCTTTGATATAGCTCGGCTTAGACGTGCAGGAGAAATAACCATAAAAGATGGTAGAACTGTACAATTAGGATCTAGTAGAAATGAGAAAAAAGCTATTCGTGTTTTAAATGATGCTGGTCTTGAAGAATTTTTCTCAACAATAATGTTTTGTTAATAATGAGTAGTAACTTTTTAAGTTTTATAAAGTGTTTTATAGGTGGTTGCTAGCATGGATTACAATAATATTAATAGTACAGAAGAGCCCTCTTATGAAAAGAGTGAGTCCACTTATACTAGTGGAGTAGGCTTTATAACTGATTTTTGGGAAAAACATTATCTCAAGGAATATATTAAAGCCGGTGGAAGCAAGATAAAATTTGTAACAGGAAATGAAGGTAGTGGGAAATCTCATCTATTAGATAATTTCACAAAACTTGCAAAAAATAATGGATATCTTACAGTTACTTTTTCTGCAAACGAAATCTGGTTAAATGACTTTAAATTCATATTCCTTGAAATTCTTAGACAGTGTAACTTAGATACATTAATGGAAAAATGCTCCCAACAGATAATTAGAGAGTTGGGCTATGATCCCAATCAAATCATACCTGGAGAAACTTTTATTGATTATCTAGCAGCTTTAGGAAAAAATGATGCACTAGAAAAAGGTGAAATAAGAAATCAACTTAGAAAGTTTTTCAAAGATAATTCAAGAATGGATAATAATTTTGCGATTGCTTGTTCTCTTCTTTGTGGAGGAGTCCTAGGTCACCCTGTTTTAGATGATTCTAACAAAGACCTTATATTAAGTTGGCTTACAAATGAAAAAGGCTTTAGAGTAACTTCTCTCAGGCATTTGGATATGTCCCCAGCTAGAATTACAAAATTTAATGCTAGACTTATGCTTCAATCTCTTTCAGAGCTTGTAATGGTTAGTGGTTATAGTGGACTTATAGTTACCGTTGATGATTTAGATGTAATTATTGATAGATCAAGCTTAGCTCCTTTGCATTATACTAAAATGAAACGAGAAGATACCTATGAAAGTATTAGAGAATTGATTGATGATATTGATAATTTTAAAAATATTATGTTTCTTTTTGGTTGTTCCAAGTCTCTTATAGATAATGAGAGAATGGGTATGAAATCCTATCAAGCACTTTGGATGAGAATCCAAAATGAAGTTTGGAATGATAGAATTAATAAGTTTTCTGATATTATTGATATGAATGAAGTAGCTAGGCAAGTTTATACTCCAGAGCTATTAATGAATATGTCAAAAAATTTTTCTAACCAAATTATTAATCATGAGTATGAACCAAATGTCATAGATATAGAAACTGCTAGTAAATTAATTGAACAATCCAAGCAGGGTGGAATCTCAATTCCCTTACTTGTTAAGAATGCTACATTAGGAATCAGTGACTGGGAGGAAAACTAAATGGAATTTGATTTTGAATCACGTCATATAATTGAAGCTCTTCGCTCTGGTATTCCTTCAAGAATAGTAGGAAAGTGTTTTTCTGATTCACGTGCAGATTTACTTAATAAAATTGAAAATGAGATTAATAGTGTAGTTGATACAGGCGTTTCTAATTCACGAATTGTTAGTGGAAGATATGGTGAAGGTAAGACCCACCTACTTAATACAGTATTTAATCTTGCAAGTGAAAATAATATGGTTGTTTCTATGATTTCTTTAAGCAAAGAAACTCCCTTCAATAAGCTTTATTTAATTTATCAAAAACTAATGAATAATACTTATCTTCCAAACAGAACCCAACCCGGGTTTAGTCAAGAATTAGAAAGATTAACTTCAAATTCTAAACTTACAAGTGACCTTCTTCTTTATTGCCACTCTGTTTTAGATAGGGATAAATTATATTATGTTCTCAAATCTTTTGTTTCAACTGATAGTTTGGATGAAAAATATGTATTTCAAGCTGATCTTGAAGGAGATACTTTAGCTAATGTACCTTTAAAGCAAATGTACAAAAGAATATTTAAGGAAAAAATAAAATTTAATGAAAATTTCTATAAAACCAGGCATTTCCAAGATTACTTCTATTTTCTAAGCAAATTATTCAAAGAATTAGGGTATGACGGTTGGGTTATCCTTTTTGATGAAACAGAACTTGTTGGTCGCTTAGGAAGAAAAACTAGATTAAATTCATATAAGAATATGGCTAGATTTCTTTTCCCTGAGAAAAAACTGGAGTCCACTTATTCTCTTTTCGCTATAACATCTTCTTATGCAGCAGATGTAATTGATAGCAAAGGTGAATATGAGGGTATTGAAAAGTATTTCCCAGATACTTCTGAACCTATGAAAACTGTCTTAGAAGCCATAGAAGAAGCAGAACAACTTAAGCCTTTAACTTCTGAAGAAATTCAAGAAGTGTTAGAAAAGATTATTGCCTATCATGGAAAAGCCTATAATTGGAAACCTGATGTTGATATAAAAGAAATGTTAAAGAAAAGTAATAGTAGTGGTTATCTTCTTAGGTCCAAGATAAGAGTTGCCATTGAATTTCTCGACAATCTTTATATCTACAGAGATGCTGGTAATGTTGTAATTGGCGATGTGGTATCAACCAAAATAAATTCAGACCTTCCAGATCTTGAACAAGAATTAGAAGATAATTAATCTGTTAAATTCAATAATATTTAGTTAAGAACCTTTATTGCAGTGTGAATATCATTAAATTTATTTTTAAGAAAATTCACAGCGATAGAGGTTTTTTAGAGTTAAATCTAATGTAGTAGAATATTCATAAGAGTTATTATTTTCATATTTTTTTAATAGGAACTTCAGAAAATCTTTTATTTATTCGAGTTTTTTGGGGTTTGTTTTTGTTAAATAGGCCATTACATATTAATACAAGCGGCTAGAACAAACTTGGCAGAGAATAATTGATATGAAGCAGAAAATGTATTAGAGTAGCTAAGTGATATATGATCTTAATTAAAAGTGGAGATAACAACTAATAAAATGAACGAAATTCAAGAAAAACAGGAAAAACTAGATATTAGGCTACAATTATTGGGTTGGATACTTTTTGTTTTATGTGCCTTTTTTTACATTGCATCCAGTTTAAAGAATCGAGATACTTTGACCTTCATTGGTAGTGTTTTCTTTTTAATTGCCTGTTTCGTTTTTATTTTTCCGTTAGTTAAAAAAATGAAAAGATAACAAAAAAATTAAATCACTTGCTTTCTAATTATTAAAATTTTCTCTAAAGCCGTTAAGGGTAGATTTCCTTTCATTATAAATTCACTCCAATTCCTTCTGCTTCGTTGTGTTTCTTAACAAAAATATTACAAATATCATGTAAAGTTTATAATTGAGCCATAAAGTAAGTAAATATGTGGTATTTCTTTTACAAAATAAATGTAAGTTAAATTTATTTTAAATTGTTTTTAAAGTCTAAAACAAGTCTTTTTCTGTTAAACAACCTTGCATTAGAGGTTTATTATGCAAAATAAAATAGATTTAGCTTACAGCCAACTAGGACTTTAATAGTTTAACCCAAAAGGTATAAGATAAATGGAAACTATTATTTAATGAATTTCGAATAAATTGAAATAGGAGAATTTTAGATAAATTATTTTTAACTATTTGAAAAAGGATTAAAAATACGAATTAATACTGGTATTATAGACCAGTTATTATTAGGAGATTGTTATGAGTAGTGATGTGCATGTTTTTGGTCCAGTACCTTCAAGACGCCTTGGTTTATCATTAGGAGTAAGTCCAATTCCAGAAAAAACCTGTAATTATAGTTGTACTTATTGTCAACTTGGACGTACAACGCATATGAGGAATAAAAGAGAATTGTTTTATCCTGTCGAAGAGATTGCTAATGAGGTAAGAGATGCACTCAATAATAACAGTGCTATTGATGTTGTAAGTATTGTAGGAGAGGGGGAGCCAACTTTGTATGCAGGTTTAGGTGAACTTATAGATACTATTAAGACTTTTACTGATAAGCCAGTTGCTCTTATAACAAATGGTGCTTTATTTTATGATGAACAGGTAAGAGCTGAAAGTGCAAAATCTGATATTGTTCTCCCATCTTTAGACGGATATGATGAAGCAAGTTGGAAGACGATTGATCGCCCTTATGGTCGATTAAATTATGAAGCCGTTATCGATGGTCTTGTAAAGTTTGGACAAGAATATTCGGGTCAACACTGGATAGAAATCATGTTAGTAAAAGGTTCAAACGATAGTGATGAAGCGCTTACGGCTTTTTCTAAAATATTGTCAAAAATAAAACATGATCGACTTTTTGTTAATACTCCAGTTCGTCCTCCTGCGGAAAGCTTTGTGCAACCGACCGATCATGAAACAGTGGCAAAATTTGCAAAAAAGCTTAATGGAACTGCCATTGATGCACTAGTATCTACAGGTTTTTCAAGCGATATTAGTGATAATTATGAGGCCATACATAGTATTATATTAAGACATCCAATGAATAATTTTGAAATAAATAATTTTCTTACAACGAGAAAATCATCAGAGACTGAGATAGCTTTTGTCTTTGCAAAATTACAAGCAAACAGTTGTATTACTTCGATTGAATATAAGGGATTTGTGACTTATAGAGCTAATTAAGATTAATCCTGAATCCGTATAAATTAAAATAGTTCATAATTTTAGCTTGTGACAGATAGGAACTATTAAACTTAGCGGATTTTGTTTTATTATCAGTTTTGATATGTTCAGGTTTAACCTATTTTTAACTATTTATGTATTAAGAATTATGATTTTTTACAAATACTGTTGTTTTTGGATATAGTGAATTCTTCTAAATTGTATTAGAAGTAGATTAATTTCTAGTTGCTTTGTTTGTTTTTAAACTAAAATAGGAAAATATTTGTTTATGAGATTATCAAGTCTTAGTAGTAATTTGGTCCAAGGATTCTTTTTATATAACCTAAGCACCCTATCTTTTCCTTTTCTCACATAGTGGGCACTTGTGTAAATAATATCCCTTAGAACTGTCTTCATTCTAATTCTATTTTTGTCCCCAGTAGCACCTTCTGGTAAATAGAATTGGTTTAGAAGAGTTAAATGACCAATTATTCTGAGTATATTATAGGCATTGGTTAATGAAGCAAGGAGCATTTTGTTTACTCTATATTTGCCAGAAGTTAATCTTTCAAAGTTTAAATCAGTTTTTATTTCACTATGATACTGCTCTGAAGTTGCGTGGTCATTATCTGAGAAGTCGAATAATATTCGTTATCTTAGAAGAATAGTTATCCGAGAAGAATATGATAAAGCTTCACAATAAAACAATTTATTCTAAATCTTCTCAGATAAATTTTACAGCTATTTACTTGATTTTTAAGAAATCTGGTATCTCTTTCTCGCTAGATATAGTTGTTTCCAAACTTCCGGCATTATGAGAAAACCATTTTTCATTCCACTCTTTTAAATATTTTTTTACGGTGTTTTGTGTTAGCTCTGCATAAATCTGAGTAGACTGAATCGATTTGTGCCCAAGAAAATTTTTAATGACAACAATTGGAACTCCCGATTCTAGCATATGAGTACTAGTCGCATGTCTCATCGAATGCGGCGGATAACTGTGTTCCTTAAATAAATCTGGATTTTTTTCTTTTGCCAGAGTTACATATTTATTAAAGATCCCCTCAATGCAAGATATAGTCATCATTTCGTGAGTTTGGCTAGAAAATACATGCCTTTCGGGTTTATTTTCTATTCTTTTGTAGCCAATGTATTTATGTAGCATTATTCCACAGGTTTCGGGTATGAAAATTCGTCTAGTTTTTTCACCTTTTCCATTGAGCTTCACTCTAGTATCATTAGAATGAAACTCTATATCACCTACACAAAGATTACACATTTCCTGTGCTCTGGCACCACTTGCATACATCAAGCTAAGTAATACTTTGTTGCGTCGCCCAATTTTCGAATGATCATCGGGTAATCGAAGTAATATACATACTTCTTGAGTAGTAAAAACTGCTCGAGGTTTCATTTGTCCTTTTTTCATTGGGATTTTTAATACACTTGTTCTAAAAGTTGAAGCAGCTGATAAATCTCTATTCTGTGCATATGCAGAAAAAGAAAGGATTGCTGACAATCTTTGGTTTTTAGTTGGTATACTGCAACCACGATCTTTTTCTATCCATTCAAAAAAATCCAAAAGAGTAGTGTAGTCAAGATTATTGAACGACACCTTATCTGCTGATATCCCTTTTTTTGAATACAAAAACTCAATTAAAAGACGAAAAGCATACTTATATGAAATAACAGTATTGGGACTTACACCAACAGAATATGGCAAGTAGTTGTTGATAAAATCATCAAGTAGATTTAAAAAAATTGAAGTTTTATTCATCGTAATTTACCTCCGGAAATACCTGTGAGGTATATTGTTCAAATAATTTCATTGCATCAGGAAATAATTCGCTACTAAATTTCAAGTATTTTTCTGTTTCTCTAATATTTAGGGTACGGGTACCCTAAATCTGGAAACAACCATGGTTTACCTTGACATTAGCCTTGAGATTAAGACAGCAGCACTTGCCAAAGTTGAAGATCCTGCAATTGCAGGAAACTCAAAGAAATGGAAAAATAAAGAAGGACTTGCCGAAGCCTGTGGCTTAATTTCTATAAAAAGCTACGGTTAAAAACAGAAATAATATCAAAACCTTTTGTATGTCAATTCCTTTAGTGGTAATTGTTTATCTCAAAAGGTTTGGATTTATGAAAGGTTATGATAACTCCAGCTGTGAAAGAAATATGAAAATTGTATAAATCTAAATCTGATTTTTCTACTGCATTTCTGAAATGTTTATTTATAGCTTTATGATTAATAGCTTTATCAACATTGAAACGATGAAATAATAAGTTGTTACTATCATTAATACTTGTAGCTTTAATGAAATTATCTATGCTAGTTTTTGTTATATCAGGTAATGGAACAATTTTATTACTTTCATATTTAGGACTTTTTAACCCATATTTTCTGTCCCATGTATTACTAACTATTATATAGTTATCTTTAATGCTACTTTTTTTAAGTGCTAATATTTCTCCTTGTCTTAGTCCAGTAGTATAAGCAATAAGATTAAATACATAATGAAAATCAGAAGGCCAATATTTTTCTTTATTTTTTGATTTAAACATATCTTCAGCAACCTTTTGAGGAATAATATCTTTTGTAGCTGTTTTTTTTGTAACATTTTGAACTTTTTCCATAGGATTATTTTTTATATGTCCTTGGCGGTAAGCTTCTTTCATTATAGTAGAAAAAGTGCAGATAATAGAATTTATTGAGGAAGAGCTTAGCTTCTTTTTTTGTAAATGAACTATAAATGATTCAATAGACTCCACATCAATAATAGTTAACTGTTTTTTACCAAAATAGGGCAGAATATGATTTTTGAGAATACTTCTTCTGTTATCAGCATAAGATCTACTAAATCTTTTTCCTTTTCGAATCATTAAATTAATATATGGACAGCTATCCCAAATAAACCAATTCTCAGAATAAACTCCAAAGTTGTATTTAGTGGTTTTTGATATTTGACCTAATGTAATTTGATTAATAGCCCAGTTAGTTGCAGTTTTTTTTGTTGTTTGCCCTGATGATCTGGGCCCCAACCTTTTCCCTGTTTTGGGGTCTCTAAATCTAACATAGTAAATTTTACCAAGTAAATTGCTTTTTCTTGGAAAAAATGTGTAATCTGAATGCATTTTGAACTCCAAATTAAATTGTTAGGTATTAATAGTTAGAAGTTTAAAGAAAACTAATTTAGTTAATTTTTTGGACATAAATTGGTAACAAATAAAAATAAAAAAATCTTGCAAAGAATAAATCCTTACAAGATTATTAATTAAGTTCGGGCTGAGTGGATTTGAACCACCGACCCCATGTCCCCCAGACATGTACGCTACCCCTGCGCTACAGCCCGTAATATATTGCGAGATTATCACTTTATAGCTTTTTAAGTCAATTAATTACTACAAATTAAACAAACAATCACACTTAAAATTAATATTAATACTAAAATTATTATTTTTATAGTGAAAATATAATTTAAATGTGCTATTTTAATATAAGAGTAAGTAGTTATTTTAGGAAAGGATGTATTAGCACCTTTGGACATAAGTTTGAATTTTAAAATTGTTGATTTGGTGATTTTTAGGTTAAGTACTATATTAAAGTTAAGTAAAAAGTAATAATTTAGTATTTAAAGCCTTGTTTTCTACCAGATTGTAAACATTTTTTTATGAAAAGTATGCCATATTGTTAATTTTTCCTTGTATAAAGTAATAAACTTTTGTATTATAAATTATTGAAATATTAAAAGGGACGGAAGTCATGAACAAAAAATCAAAGAAAATAATAACCTTATTATTAATTCTTACCACTTTTGTAACAACTGAGATTTTTGCTTTTCAGTTCTCACCACTTGAACAAACATTTGCTCCAACTGGTGCAGGCAATACTAAAACATATACAATTGTAAATGATAGTAATGATTCTATAGCTGTTGAAATCACTGCTTTGACAAGAAGTCAAAATGCTCAAGGTCAGGAAATTAACTCACCAGCAACACAATATTTCTCAATTGTACCAAATAAAACTATTATAAAACCTCAAAGTTCACAAATAGTTAGAGTTCAATATAGAGGACCACAAACTACTACTTCTGAATTAAGTTTCAGAATTAGAGCTGAACAAGTTCCATATTCAAAAGGTAAAAATGCTGATGATAATAGCATGTTTAACTTTTTATATGTTTATACCACTAGTGCATATGTAGAACCTTCACAAGTAGTTGAGAGAGTTTCAATAAGACAAGTTGCACCATCCTATCAAATTGTAGAAAAAACAGATGATGAGGGCGTTGTTACAAAAGAAAAAGTTGAAACTTTGGCTGTAACCCTTTCTAATTTAGGTACTGTACATCAATTGTTAATTGATGCAACATTAATCGTTCAAGATAGCAAAGGTAATACTGTTAAATTAGCTGGTGAAACCCAGTTAGCTGGATTAACAGGTACCAACATCCTTGCAAGAAAGACAATTACTCTTCAAATACCTTGGCCTAGTGAATTATCTAGAGATAATGGAGTTAGTTATAAGAGTAAATTTGATTTCCAATAAATAACCTACGGAGTGTATTTTGAGAAATATCAAGAGAGTAGGAGTTGCTAAAATATCACGATTAACTTTTTTCTTAGTATTCGTTTTATTTGTTGTTATTTTCTTAGCAAAGTCTTGTTTTTTTGATTCAGTAACTCAAATTAATAAAGAAGATACAGCTCCTATTTCAATATCTACTAGTAGAACAATTACCGAATCTGGTAAATTAAATGTAAGTCAAGAAAGATATTACTATGATTTGGGTTTGCTTGCCCCAGTCGAATTACCAGATTTGTATCAACCTAGCTCCTCAATGAGCATAGCCAATGCTCCTATTGAGGCTATTTTAGTTGGGGATTCACTATCTGATTATAATGATAGTGTTAGTTTTTTTGACAATATAAAACTAACAATCGATTTAGATCCACAAAAAGATGAAACTATAAGTGATGATACTAAAGTTATTACTGATGTAGAATCCCAATTACAAGGTGAGCAAATTCTTGAAGAGTTCTCTGATGTTGAATTAGGTGATAATGAGACGAGTGAAGCACTTGATGATACAGTATTTGATGATGAGTTTGATGATGTAGTATTTGACGACGAATTTGATGATGTAGTATTTGATGATGAGTTTGATGATATATCCTTTGGTGATGAACCATGGGATGGTGGGTTTGCAGGCGATTTAGGCACTCCATTTGAACCCTTATTATTTGCTCCTTTAGTTCAAACTCAAGAAGAATATGATTTATTTAACCCTAAAAATACAAATAATGAACCCTTAACCGAAGACTTTTTTGATGACTTCTATATTGCTGGTGAAAGCGAGCAAAGTTTATATGAAGATGGAAGTTATTTCTTAAGCTTAATTGTAAACGGTGAAAGATCTGGTGATGTTGAAACAAAATTTGAAGGATCTGAGTATTCTCTTGGTGTTCAAAGTTTGTTTGAAAGTATAGGTAATTTGCTAAGTGAGTCTGCTATAAACAGAATATTCGCTGATGCTCCAGAATATTATACAATTGAACAATTAAAGGCTTTAGGTGTAGATACAGAAATTGATACTGTAGCATTTGAGGTAACAATGGAATTTGGAACTGAGGATATTCCACTTCAATATATTCCAATTAATAAAATTGAAAAAAATTCATTATTATCTAGAAATGAAAAATATGGTATATCTGATGCTAATGTAATAGCTCCTAGCTTTATTTCATTTGTTTCAGCACTTAATTTATCTACTTCTTATTCCTATGGCTCAGCCATAGGTACAAAGATACTACGAAATTCTTTAAATATGAACAACTCTCTTTCAATTGGAGAAGTAGCTGTCGATATTTCTAATAGTTTCCAATTAACGATTAGTTCTTCTGCAACTGATTTTGATTTCCAAATAAGTCCATGGAAAGGTTATTTTGATATAAGGGATAAAAACTTAAGAGTTTCCTTTGGTAACGTTGGATCATATTTGGGAACCAATGGTACACCTGTTGGTTTAACCATAGAAAAGAATTATTCCTTCGGTGTTGGGGACCCATTACCTCATCAATTTACAAAGAGGTACTTGCTTAAAAGTGATTCCTTTGTTTATGTTTATATAAACGAAGAACCACCTGTAATTAAGCGTCTACGAAAAGGTGAATATATCCTTAAAGATTTCCCATTTAAGCAAGGCGCTAATCATGTAAGAATTAGGATTGAACCCGATAATAAAATTTATCCAATAGTTTTGGATGAATTTGATGTCCCTTATGATAGTAGATTATTATCTAAAGGTGATTACTTATATGGCTTTAGTGCAGCAATTAGCAAGTCAGAAAGAACAGCAACTTCTTCCTCGAAGTTAACTCTTCCATATCTTGATGGTAAATTCTATGATTATGATTTCAGTGATTTTGACACTAGGTTGTATTTAGATGTTGGATTAACACATACTATAAGTCTAAACAGTTCAATTGCTTTCAGTGTTGAACAAATTAAGAGTACATTTGAAGGTGTTTTTGCAACTATGGCTGGACCATTTACAGGTAGTTTGTCATCTGTTTATACAGCTGAATATTCTCCTGAAGTATCAGCTTCTATTTCTCACACAATTGATACTCCAATAGGTGGAATTAATAGTTCCTTTACTCTTAAACTTCCTGTTTGGGAAAGTGGTACTGGTGATTTATATTCAGCAAGTGACTTGAGTGTAAGTTTAGGCTATAGTTTTGCTAAAGATAATTTCCCTCCACTTAATACAACATTATCTGCTACGTTCAATAATAGTGGAATTAAATGGCAAAGTACCCTAAGCACTAATTATTCACCACTTCCTGGCTTAAGTATTAATGGTTCACTAAATATTGGGAATGTAAATTATTCAAGTGAAATTAATATTAGTTTACAGTTGGGATTCGGCTTTACCTTATTGAATAATATGACAGCAACTCAATCATTATCTTCAACAGGAGCTAGTAATTTATCAATAAATTATAAACCAACAAATACAGATTCTTTGCAATTCAGTATTGGTGGAATTCAATATTTTACAAATACTAAACCTGTCTATAACTTAGCTTGGCAACATACAGATAATTTCTATTCTCTGTTATTAAAACAGAATATGGCAAATGACTTTACTGTCTTAAATACTGCAGCAACAGTATCTTCAGCTTTATTCTTTGCTGATGGTTTGTTTGCAATAAATAAATCAGGTGCTAGTAACTTTATTATTGTAAAACCTGAAGGTGAATTAGCAAACAATCCAATATCGATTGGTAAAACAAATAGTTCAGCTCTTAGTATTATAGATACTGTATTTGGAAATGCTGTTTATCCATTGTTAGCAGCTAATTCAAGAAATAACTTAATCCTTTATGGAACTTCAAAGAGTCTCTATAGCTCTGGAGGATCTTTCTCTTTTGAATTAAATACATCAACTAGAACAGGATTTTCTCAAAGATTAAGTTCTCCAAAAGCCTATACTGTTAGTGGCTTATTACTACAAGAAGATGGTACTCCATTTGTTCAATACTCATCTCCTGTTTATAAATTATTAGAAGATGAAAATGGTTTAGAATATCTTGAGCCTGATGAACAATTATATTTGTTCACCGATTTAGACGGTAGATTTATTTTATCTGATGTAGTCCCTGGTACTTACCTATTTGATATGGCTGTTGAAAACAATCAGTGGTATGGCTTGTACTTTGTTGTTGGTGGTGATTTAAAAACCGATGAAAAAGTTATATTACTAAAAGATTATCAACTTGAAATACCTGATGAAATAACGACGGCCTTCGAAGTTGAATCAACTGAGGAAGGTGCAGATACTGAAAGTACCTTTGGTGATGAATTAGCTTCTGATTATCTTGATATAGTAGAGTTAACTCTCGATAGATATGAAGATGAACAAACCTTCTGGGATACAATTTTCCCACCTATTGAAGAAGGTGTGGATGATTTAGCATTTGAAGATACAGCAGGTGCATGGGAAAAATCTACTGTTGAAGAGGTTGCCTTTGATGAGAGTGTCTTTGAAAATGATCCAGCCTTTAGTGACACAGCTGAGGATTGGCAAAGTGCAATAGATGATACTGTAATACCAACTGTAGTAGTAGATAATACTCAACAAAATCCTAATTATACTTATGTTCCTTAAAAATATAAGTCTAGTAGATAAAACCTAAAAAAGGGGAGGGATAAATTTCTCTCCCTATTTTATGCCCTCAATAAGCCATAACTTTATATAAATAGGAATTTTTTCTTTAATAAAAACGTATATTTCTATTTTAAATTCAAGATCCAAAAATTAAGAGAGTACAAATCAAGTAATAAGTTTTTCTAAACTAACACAATCTGGGGCCTGTTCATATTAAATTAACCAAAAAATTCTCTTGCAAAATCAAATAACTGTGCTATAATTATTTTAGGGAACGTTCCCAAAACTGTTTATAGGAGAAGCTAATGTATTCTATTCTTGATGTAGCTAAATTAGCAAAAGTCTCAAAAAGCTCAGTAAGTAGAGTTTTATCAGGCAACTCCTATGGAGTAAGTGAAAAGACAAAATTAAAAGTAGAAAGGGCTGCAAAAGAGCTAGGGTATGTAAAAAACTCTATGGCTTCTTCTCTTAGGACAAACAAAACCAAAACTATTTTAATGATTATTCCAGATATAACAAATAATTTTTGGGCTGAGGTTGCAAGAGGAGCTCAAGATTACCTTGAAAAGCATGACTATAGCCTTATATTAGTAAATACAGATTGGAAAAACGAAAAATATCCCAAGTATCTAGAACTAGCCTTAAGTAAAGGAGTCGATGGGATTTTAATAAATACGACCTCTTCTTTAACTTCCGCACTAAACAAGATTAATTTGCCAATTGTCTTACTAGGAAATGCTTACCTTGAATCTCATTTTCCAAGAGTTGGATCAAACACCTTAGATGGTATAGATATAGCATTAGAGTATTTATTAGAAAATGGCCATAAAAAGATTGGAGTTGTTGCCTCTCACACAGATACTGTTGGGGGTAAAACTCATCAAAACAAATTAAGCGTTTATAATAATTTTTTAAATCGACATAGCATAGATTTTAATCCAGAGTATTATTTTTCTATTGATTATAGCATGGAAGGGGGTAAAAACCTGGCATCTATAATATCGAAGATGGAAAATCCTCCGACAGCTATATTAGCTGGTAACGATTTGATAGCAGTTGGTCTTTTAAATGAATGCAGAACTTTAAATATAGACATACCCAAGGATCTTTCAATTATTGGTGTTGATGATATTCCAATATCATCCCTAATTTATCCCAGACTTTCAACCATAGCAAAGAGAAAACGTGAATTTGGTGAAAAAGCTGCTGAAGTTATTCTAAAGGTAATTGAAGGTAAAACTGTAGATAGAAATTACAAATTGCCTGTAACTCTAGTAGAAAGAGACACTGTTTGTAAAATAGTTTAGGAGAAATCATGATCAATTCAATTAAAATATTATCACCCTGCGGAATACTTGGTTATGGTTTTCCAACAGAATCATTTGATCGTGGGATAGAGATGAAGCCTGATGCAATAATTGTTGATGCAGGATCCACCGATGCTGGTCCTCATAAATTAGGGGCCAATGTAGCAATAGTGAGCAAGACTGCCTGTAAAAAGGATTTAGTTCGTTTGATACTTGGTGCAAAAAAATTAAATATTCCTTTAATAATTGGATCTAGCGGAGGCAGTGGAGGCAAAGTTCATGTTGCCTGGACTCTAGAAATTATTGATGAGATTGTTAGAGAAAATGATCTATATGATATGAAGCAAGCGGTTGTTTATGCAGATATTGATAAAAGTGAAATTTTAGAGCGCCTTAAAAAGGGTGAAGTTGAGCCTTTAGGAACAAATGTTCCACAGCTTGATGAGAAGATAATAAATAGTACAAATGGTGTTGTTGCCCAAATGGGAATTGAACCTATTATAAAGGCAATCAAAACTGGATCACAAATAATAGTCTGTGGAAGAGCTTATGATCCTGCAATCTTTGCAGCCTTCGCAGTTAATAAAGGCTTTGACCTTGCACTATCCTATCATCTAGGAAAAATACTTGAGTGTGGAGCTTTGTGTTGCGATCCAGGAACTACAAAAGACTGTATGATGGGTGAACTATTTGAAAATTACTTTGATGTCTTTAGTACAAACTCTGAAAGGACTTGTAGTCCAGTAAGCGTGGCAGCTCATACTTTTTATGAAAAAGATCATCCCTATTTATTGCATGGTCCTGGAATTATTCAAGACTTGAGTGAGTGTGAATTTAAAAAGATAACCGACAATAAAGTTAGGATAAGTGGAAGTCAAATAGAGAGTACAGATCCTTATAGGATCAAGTTAGAAGGAGCAAGACGGGTAGCCTATAGGACTTTTGTTATAGCTGGTGTAAGAGATCCTTTGCTAATTGAAAAAATAGAACAAGTAGAAGATATGGTAAAAGATAGTGTTGCCACTCAATACAGTGAAATAGCTTCCCGAAGATATAAAATAGCCTTTTACAATTATGGCAAGAACGGAGTTATGGGAGAGCTGGAAACTAATAATTCAGTTTCTCATGAACTTGGAGTTATGTTTGAAGTAATAGCAGAGACTCAAGAATTAGCTTCGGCAATTTGTGCATCAGTGAGATCTACTTTTATGCATTTTGGCTATGAAGGTAGAAAATCAACTTCAGGTAACTTAGCTTTTCCTTTTGCTCCAAGTGATGTTGAATTTGGGCCTGTATTTGAATTTTCAGTCTACCATTTAATGAGTGTGGATGATCCCTCTGCATTGTTTCCAATACAAATAAGGAGTACGAGTAAATGAGTGTTGCATTAAAAGACCTAGCAAAAGTACTAAGAAGTAAAAATAGCGGACCTTTTCAAATAACAGTAGACGTGCTTTTTGATGATATTTCAAAATATGAGAGAGTGGTTAAAGCAAATATTTTTACAGAGGAAAATATTTGTAAACTCTACAATATAAAAAAAGAAGATATTTGTAATATTGTTTTTTTTGATAGAGCTATGGGAATAAAGGTAACTACAAATAGAAAAGTTTCTAGTGGTACTTGCGGTGATAGAGATGTATATGGTGCTCAACAACATGCTCCATTATTAGATGTTTTAATTCCATAGAGGAAATATAATGAATAAACTTGAAAAAAAAGAAAGAAATAAAATATTTTTTCAAAAAATAAACCATGAGAAAATCCTATATTTTATGATATTACCAACAATTCTTTATTTTATATTTTTTAGGGTATTACCGATATTTAATATGAGACTTGCATTTTTCAAATATAGTTCTAGAACTCCTTGGACCTTTGTTGGTTTAAAATATTTTAGGATGATATTTGCATCCCCTGATTTTATTCAAATATTGAAAAATACTTTGATAATCAGTTTCATGAAGTATATATTACTATTTCCAGCTTTTCCTATTTTTGCAATCTTATTAAATGAACTCAGATGTAAAAATACAAGAAAATTAGTTCAAGTAATCTCTTATTTGCCACACTTTCTATCCTGGATTGTTATAGCAGGAGTATGGATATCTATGCTTTCTGTAAATGGTGGGGTAAATGAAATATTAATGAAATTTGGCCTAAATGAATCGATAGATTTTATGACAAGCAGGACTTGGATAAAATGGGTTTTATATTTTTGTGAAGCTTGGAGATCTTTAGGATGGGACTCTATAATATATTTTGTAGCAATAATAGCAATCAATCCTTCTTTGTATGAAGCCGCTCAAATTGATGGCGCGTCCAGATGGCAAATTGTTAAAAATATTATATATCCTGCTTTGTTAATTCCAATGGTAACGATGTTTATATTAAATCTTGGATTCTTCTTAAATGCAGGTTTTGATCAAGTATTGAACTTTTCAAATGATGCAGTTCTTTCTTCTATCGATATTTTAGACACATATATATATAGAATAGGAATTCAATCAGGTCAATATTCACTAGCAACAGCAGTAAGTTTAATCAAAGGTGTAGTTGGAGTATTTTTAGTATTATTTACCCATTTTACTTCTAAGAGATTAACTGGAAAAGGAGTTTGGTAATATGAAATTAAGAAAAATGTTTTCTCTACCACAAATATTATTAACAGGATTTTTGTTTCTCCTATCTCTTACTATGATAGTTCCTTTACTAAACATCTTAGCTATGTCTCTTTCCTCTCCTGAGGCCTCAGCCACTATGAGTGGAATTAGAGTAATACCAAAAGATTTTGATGTTATAAATTATAGAATTGTATTTAATCATCCAGTATTAATGAAAAGTATATTTAATTCAATTTACATCACAGTTATAGGTACTTTGATTAATATTTCATTTACTTCTCTTGCCGCCTATGCACTTACAAGACCAAACTTGACTTTAAAAAAGCCCTTAATGATTTTCTTAATATTCATGATGCTATTTGATCCAGGCTTGGTTCCTGAATATCTTGTTGTTCAATCCTTAGGTCTTATGGGCTCAAGATGGTCAGTTATATTAATAACCTGTGTTAATGTTTATTACCTTGTAATTATGATGAGATATTTTGAAATTGTTCCAAAAGATATTATTGAAGCTGGAACTCTTGATGGCTTATCTCATATGGGTATGCTTATGAAAATAATAATTCCCTTATCCTCAGCTGGAGTTGCAACAATCACCATGTTCTATTCAGTTATAAGATGGAATGAATATTTTAAAGCAAGTATTTATATATTAAATCAAAAGGACACAGTGCTTCAGGTTATCTTAAGGCAATTTGTCATACTTGGAGATACTGTATCCTTAATTGGACAGCAAAATGTGTGGAATTACAATGATTTCGCTCGCGTTGATTATAACGCATTAAAAGCTGCAACTATTATAGTTGCAATTATCCCAATATTAGCAATTTATCCAGTGGTATTAAAATATTATACAAAAGATACTTTAGCTGGATCTATTAAAGAATAAAACAAAAATGGAGGAAGTTTTATGAAAAAATTTTTAAGTATTTCTACAATGGTGTTAGTTATTGCAATGAGCTTTACTTTTGCTAGTGGAGCAAAAGAAGAGGGCAAAACTGATAGTACAAATGTTTATGGAACAAAGGAAAATCCTGTAACAGTTACTTATCTTTGTAAAGATGTTAACCCTGAGGATTTTGGAGTCCCTGAAATGGTTGCTGTAATTGAAGAAGGACTTGCAAAAAATGGTAAATTTATTAAGCTTGAAATTCTCAATGCACCTACCGGATCTTACAAGACAGTAGTACCTATTGCATTTAGAACAGGTCAAATTAGTCCTGACTTGATTTATTTCCAAGGAGGAGATTTACCAATAGCACAAGAGGGCTTATTAGAAGATTTAACCCCTTATATTGCAAAATCTAAGAATATTTTAAATATTATGGATGCCCATAATACAGAAAGAATGAAGAATTATCCTTTTATACTATGGCTTGCACCACCACGCGTCAGTGTTCCTGTAGTAAGATCAGATTGGTTTAATCAATTATCATCATCAAAAGCATTAATGGCTAATCCAACTCCTGATAATTATTATACTTTCTTAAAACAAATGAAAGATGAAGGTTTATGTGAATGGCCTTTAACAACTGATGGCACAATTTTTAAACTGGATTCAGTTTTCAACCATGCTTTTGGTGTGAACACAACAATCATGAAAGAGAACGGTAAATGGGTTTATACAAAAGCAACTACTGCAGAAAAGAACAAATTAGCTTATTATTCAAAACTTTATAAAGATGGTCTATTTGACAATAATTATATTACAAAACATTGGGACACCAAAGAACAAGCTTTCTACGAAGGTGCTTCTGGCATGATATGTGGAACGGCCGGTGCTGTTATTAATATTTATAATAATAAAATGGTTCAAACTAATGGAGATTCTGCTGAGTTAATCGTTCTTCCACCCGCAAAGGGAGTAGATCAAGCTTATATCAGTGTTGATGTAACAAAAGAAAGTCGTGGATTTGCTCTTAATGTAGATTCAGAAGTTAAAGATGCAGCTATCGCTTTGTTAGATTTCATGGCATCAAGTGAAGGCAGAAATATTGATAAGTTGGGACTTGAAGGGATTCACCATGAATTAAACAATGGTAAAGTTGAATTATTAGAAAGATTCCCACAATGGTGGGCACGTTTCTGGGATACATTAAACGGTCTTGATACTACTAACATTAATGGTAAAGTAATGAGTGATGCCGGAATTAAATCATTAGATATGATGAAAGATTATTATGCTTCAGATATCAATGTAATTATTCCTGAAGATTTATTACCTCTAAAGGATTCAATGGATAAACTTTATACAGAATATTCTACCGCTATTATTCGTGGAGAAATGAGTATTGATAGTTTCGACGAATTTGTAGAAAAATGGAATAATGCTGGTGGAGATAGGATCAGCGAATATTTTGCTACAGTATTATAAAGATATTATCTAATAATTAGATAATGAGTTGTAAATTTCCTATCTATTCTAGTTTAGGATAGATAGGAATGTTTTGAGGATTAATATGGAATTGAATTTAGAAAAACTAATTGATAAAACCTATGCTGGTTTTCTTGCAATGAATGTAGGAATAAGATTAGGGGCACCAGTGGAACCCACAGTTTGGACATCTGATAGAATACTAAGAGCTTATGGAAACATTACTGACTATGTAAAGGATTTTAAAACCTTTGCAGCAGATGATGATGCTAATGGTCCTGTATACTTTTTAAGAGCCCTGGATGATGGAAATTATAGAAAAGATCTAAAGGCAACTGATGTGGCAGAGGCTTGGCTAAATTATTCTAGAGAAGAAATTGGAATGTTTTGGTGGGGTGGTTATGGAGTTTCAACAGAGCACACAGCTTATCTGAATTTAAAAAGAGGTATTAACCCTCCACAAAGTGGAAGTATTGAGACTAACGGACAAACAAGAGCAGAGCAAATAGGTGGACAAATTTTTATTGATACCTGGGGTTTTGTATGGCCTGGCAATCCCTCTAAAGCCGCTCAATATGCAACAACAGCTGCAAGTGTCTCTCATGATGGCGAAGGTCTTTATGGAGCTGCTTTTATCGCTTCTTGTATAGCAAAAGCTTATGAAAGCGATGATATTAATGAAATCATACTAACGGGATTAAAATATATCCCAAAATCATCTATCTATACAAAAGTAGTTAATGCTGTAATAGATTATTATAATAAGCACCCGGATAATTGGCGGGATTGTTTAAAATATCTTCAAGATAATTGGGGTTATGATAAATATAAAGGTGTTTGTCATATTATACCTAACGCAGGTGTTTGTATTATGTCTATGCTTTATGCTAAAGACGTAAATGAATCAGTAGAAATAGCTTCAATGGCTGGTTGGGATACTGATTGTAATGCAGGAAATGTTGGATCTATTATGGGTGTAATGAACGGCTTAGCAGCAATTAAAGGCTGCTATAGAAAACCTATAAATGACTTTCTTGCCCTAAGTGGTATAAGTGGATATTTAAATACCCTCGATATACCAACATATACTAAAGAACTAGTTGCTTGGTCTTATAAATTAAGAGGTGAAGAAGTTCCACAAAGTTGTAAAACAGAAAATGGAGAAATTAACTTTGATTTTGAACTTCCTGGCTCAACCCATGGATTTAAAGTTTCAAACACTAATCAAACTAGGCTATCACACTCAACTGAATTTTCTCACTCAGGAAATGGAAGTCTTAGAGTTGTTTATGACAGAATGAAACGTGGTGAAACTAGTAGAATCTATTATAAGAACTTCTATAGAAGAGAAGACTTTGATGATGAAAGATATTCACCTTCTTTTTCTTCTACTGCCTACAGTGGACAAACTGTAAGGGTGTATATTTACAGTGATAAATTCTCTGGTGTATCAGACTTTATAGTTACCCCATATGTTAGAAATACTACAACTAAAGAATTAGTTTATTTAAATAGCATAACATTAGGTGAAAAAAACTGGACTAAAATAGAATTTATTATACCTGATTTAAATGGTGCCATGTGTGATGAAATAGGAATTAGCTTAGTCTCGAATTCTAGGATAAGAGCTTATGACTATGGATTTTTATACCTTGATGATTTTACTATCAAAGGAAAAGCTTCTTACTCTATAGATATGAGTAAACAAAAAAAAGAATTCAGTACTATTACACCATTTTCTATTAATCATGGAGCCTGGGATATTGAAGAGTCTTATCTAAGCGTTATGTGTTTAGACCACGGTGAAGCCGTAACTGGTAATTATTATAGCACAGACGTTGAACTTAACAACACTCTTAGAATAGATAGTGGAAATTGTGGACTTTTAGGACTTAGGGTTCAAGGTGCACGAAGAGGTTATTATGGTGGGTTTTATAAAAATTCTATAGTTATTGGTAAAACTGTAAATGGTAAGTTTGAAGTACTAGTAGAAACTAAATACCCTATAACTAAAGATAAAGATCAGGATATAACCTTTAAAGTAGAAAAAGATATTTTTACATTATATATAAATGGAAAATTAGAATTAACGACTAAAGATGATAGCTATAAATACGGAATGGTAGCCCTATCAATGCAAGATGGTGGTAGAACATCATTTAACACTTTATATGTTAAAGAATTATAGAAGGAGCGATAAATTAATGTTAACTGTTAATCAATTGAAAGAAGATAAGGAACTTAGAGAAGATAGAGCCTGCGGAGCACTTTGTGGCCTAGCTATAGGGGACAGTTTTGGAGATGCTGCAAGAATGCAAGAGAACCGAGCAAACTATGGCTTTATAACTGATTTTAATGACGGTGCTTCTTGGAGTACAGATGATACAGAATTTGCTCTTCTTACTGCAAAAATATTAATTAATACTAAGGGTAACTTTACAACTGATGATGTAGTTGATGCTTGGTTGGAAGATGTTGTAGTTCAGGATGAATTTAAAAGAGGTGGAAAGAGTGAAATTAGAGCTGCTGAAAACCTTAAAAAAGGACTAAGACCACCACAAAGTGGTCAGTTTAATACTTTTCACATGAGTGATGGTACCGCTATGCGAATTCCACCAGTTGGAATAGTTTGTGCAGGAGATCCGGGGCGTGCAGCTGAAATGGCTAAAATTGATGCTGAAGTCAGTCATTATAGAGATGGAGTATGGGGAGCACAAGCTGTTGCAGTAGCTGTTTCTCTGGCTATGGCTGATGCAAGCTTTGATGAAATTTTTGAAGGTGCCATGAGTGTAATTGATAAAGATAGTTGGTTATACTATTCAATGCAAAGAGCCTTTAAAATAGTTGATGACAATAATGGTGACATTATTGATTGTTGGATGCCCCTTCATGATGAGTTAACCTGTACTACATGGGCAACAACAGCTGAAGCTATTCCTGCAGCATTTGCCTGCCTTAAAATGGAGCATTCTAGTTTCAAAAAGGGTGTTATCCTTGCTGGAAACTATGCTAGAGATGCAGATACTATTGGTGCTGTAGCAGGAGCTATTCTTGGTGCAAAATATGGTCTTTCATCTATTCCTGATAAATGGGTTCAAAAAACTAGATATCCAAGTGGTACTTGTTTAGATTTCACCAAAGGAATCGATATTC
>CAZJGS010000024.1:0-23992 GCA_964545735.1 uncultured Spirochaetaceae bacterium | reverse complement strand
CCAACTTTTAAAGATTTCTCTTAAATTATATCGCAGGTGGAGCTAAGCGGATACCCCCTTTATTATTATTTGGCTAATTCTTATAGGATTAGTCCTTAGTTGTTTATTTATTAATATATACAAAATTTCTAACTTAAAAGCTCCTAATATATTTGATTCTGATTATGGAAGTAAGCTAGATATTAGTTTTGATATATTTGAAGATGGTGAATTTATAGCGAATTCAACTCTTCCCTTTTCTTTTGCTTCTTCTACAATGAATAAAGAAATAGAATTAGTTGCAACTTTGCCTTCAGAAAACTATTTTAATAAATCTTTTATTTCTTTCAGAACTTCAGGTAATAGTGTTATTGTTGAAGTTGAAAATCATGAAATCTATAGTTATTTTCAAGAAGGTACTAAAGATTATGGTGGAGGTTATTCGCATTTTATAAGACTACCTGATAATAGCAGCTCAAAACAAATTAAGATAAAACTTTTTTGCCCTAATAATAATCCTTTTTCAAAACATCTCTATCCTTATATATATTATATTATATTAGAAGTAAATTCAGAAATAAAGGGGACAACCTAAGTAATCTTTAATGTCATTTTATGGTATGGGCACCTAATCAAGCTTTTGACAATAGAGTTAAGCAATAACACCTTTATAATCATCTTAAAAATTGTAATTATTTATAGCAAATAAAAAAAATTGAATTTAAGTCGCTTGATAACTCCTAATAATAGTGATAGTTTTCTATTATATTTTTAGGAGAAATAATTATGGCTTTACATTTAGTGCTTTTTGAACCACGCATACCTCAAAATACAGGAAATATAATTAGAACTTGTGCTGTTATCGGAGCACAATTAGATCTAGTATATCCTCTTGGTTTTAGTGTTGATGAAAAACATGTAAAACGAGCAGGACTCGATTATTTTGATAAGGCAAATATTACACATTGGGAAAATACCAAGGAATTCTTAGATGCTAAAAAAGATGAGAAACTATATTTCTTTACAACAAAAGCAAGAGTCTCTTATCATGAAGCTAAATATGAAGCTACGGGTGATACTTATTTAATATTTGGAAGAGAGGACAAAGGAATTGAAGAGCAAATTCTTTTAGATTACAAAGATCACTGTGTTCGTATCCCTATGAAAAAAGAATTAAGAAGTTTGAATCTATCCAATTCTGTAGCTGTTGCAGCATATGAATATTTAAGACAAATTAATTTTAAAGACTTAGAAGAAGAAGGTGATTTACACACCCTAAATTGGGATAAATAACCTATACATTATTTACAATATGAAATAATGTGTATAAAAGGAGTTCAAGATATGAATAACATTGGTTTTATTGGTCTTGGAAATATGGGTGCCTCCATATTAAAAGCTGTTGCAAATTCTGATAAGAATCTCAAAATTGGTATTTTTGATACGGATATAGAAAAAGCAAATATTTTAAAGAGCGAATTATCTGATTTTAATGAAAATATAACAATTGAAAAAAACTTAAGCGATTTGGTAGATAGTTCTTCAGTGGTTATGCTTTGCGTTAAGCCTCAAATCCTCGCTAAACTTTATGCAGAAATTCAATTTGCATGTTATAATGATCCTTTATTTATTTCAATTGCAGCTGGAATTAAAACTTCTACTTTAGCAAAAGAGTTAGAAAGCAAAAGAATTGTCAGATTCATGCCTAATTTAGCCGCTAAATGTAATAAATCAGTTACAGCTATTTGTGCCTCTAGTTCAACAGGTGATGCTGATGTGCAAACAGCAATGCAAATTGCTGAAAAGTTTGGTAGTGCTTTTGTTCTTGATGAGGACAAATTTAGTGCCTTTATTGGTATTAGTGGCTCTGCTATTGCTTTTGTATTTGAATTTGCTCACTCTATTGCTCTTGGTGGAACCCACGAGGGTATAGCATATGATGTTGCACTCGATATTGCTTTTCAAACTATGGATAGTGCCAAATCCCTTTTTGAAGTAGACAAGGAAAATCCAATTAGTTTAATGAGTAAAGTTTGCTCAGCTGGTGGGACAACTATTGAAGGCATTAAAACACTAAGTGATTACAATTTTAGTAGTGCAGTTATAAACAGTGTTGTAAATACTTCAAAAAAATCTAAAGAATTAGAGAAAAAATAATTATTTATCTAGTACATTACTTTTAAACCTATTATTATAATATATAAATTTCAACTCACAAGGAAACAAGACCATGATTGATCTAAAAGATCTAAAAAGCAGAAAACAAGAGATTTCAGAAAACATTAAAAACCGTTTTATGAATGTAGATTTAGATGGCATCATTGCTATACAAGAAGAAAGATCTAAACTACTTCATAAAAGTGAAGAGCTAAGAAGCCAAAGAAACTCAAATGCTTCTAAAATGAAAGGCAAATTAGAACCAAGTGATAGACAACAATTAATAGCACAAGGCAAAGAATTAAAAGTCGAGATCGCTGCAGTAGAAGAAAATCTTAAAGCAACTTTAGAGAAATACAATGCTTTAACTAGAACTATTCCCAATTACGCTCATCCTAGTGCTCCAATTGGAAAAGAAGATAAAGACAATACTGCTATTAGATTTTTTGGCGAACCAACTAAATTTGATTTTAAAGCATTAGATCATGTTCAATTGGGTGAAAAATTAGATATTTTAGATTTTGAAAAAGGAACAAAAGTTTCTGGACCCAAATATTATTATGTTAAAAATAAAGGTGTTATCCTTCAAATGGCATTAGAACGATTTGTTACAGATATTTTAATCAATAAAGGATTTACTCCATTTATTACACCTGATGTTGCAAAAGAAGAAATCTTAAATGGTATTGGCTTTAATCCAAGAGGAGCTGAAAGCAATATCTATACTATAGAAAATACTGATACTTGTTTGGTTGGAACTGCTGAAATCACATTAGGTGGTTATTACAGCAATGAAATATTAAACAAAGCTGACCTACCTATTAAAATGAGTGGGCTCTCCCATTGTTTTAGAAGAGAAGCTGGTGGTGCTGGTCAATATTCTAAGGGCTTATACAGAGTTCACCAATTTTCAAAATTAGAAATGTTTGTAATTTGTCTTCCTGAAGATAGTGATAAAATTCACCAACAATTATTAGATATTGAAGAAGAAATTTTTTCAAGCTTAGAAATTCCATACAGAGTTGTTGATACCTGTACAGGAGATCTTGGTGCTCCTGCTTACAGAAAGTTCGATATAGAAGCTTGGATGCCAGGAAGAGGCGAAAGTGGTGAATATGGAGAAGTTACTTCAACTAGTAACTGTACTGATTATCAAGCTAGATCTCTTCAAATCAGATATAAAGATGAAAATAACAACAATCAATATGTCCATATGCTTAATGGTACTGCTATAGCTCTTTCTAGAGCAATTGTAGCTATTATGGAAAATTTCCAAAATCGAGATGGATCTATTTCAATGCCAAAAGCTTTAATCCCTTATACAAATTTCGAAGTAATAGAAGCAAGAAAGTAGGTATAAAATATGAATATTAGTGCTTTAACAACAGATTTTTATGAATTGACTATGATGCAAGGTTTTTTTAAAAACAATTATAATCCAAATGTCGTTTTTGACATGTTTTATAGAACTAACCCCTTTTACGGTGGATATGCTCTATTTGCAGGCTTAGATCAATTGTTAGAAAAACTTGAAAACTTTAAATTTAGTGAGGATGATATAGAATATCTTAAAACACTAAAAAGGTTTGATGATGACTTTTTACAATATTTAAATGCTTTCAAATTTAGAGGAACTTTATACGCAATGGATGAAGCTGAAGTTGTTTTTGCAGGAGAGCCCTTAATAAGAATTCATACAAACTTAATTGATGCTCAACTTATAGAAGGGATGTTGTTAAACACAATAAATTTTCAAACACTCATTGCTACAAAAGCTTCTAGAATGGTAATTGCCTCAAAGGGAGCAAGTATCATGGAATTTGGACTTAGAAGAGCTCAAGGCGATGATGGAGCCCTAAGTGCTGCAAGAGCATCCTTTATTGGTGGTACAAAAGTTACCAGTAATACATTAGCTGGTAAATTATATAATATACCGGTCAGTGGAACTATGGCTCATTCTTGGATTATGAGTTTTGACAGTGAAGAAGATTCTTTTAGAAAATTTGCAGCAATTTATCCTAATAATTGTATCTTATTAATTGATACTTACGATACTTTGGGATCCGGCATTGATAATGCGATTATCATTGGATTAGAGCAAAAAGCTAAAGGCAAAAAAATAGGTGTTAGAATCGATTCAGGAGACATGAGTTATCTTCCTAGAATAATTAGGGATAGACTTGATGCTGCCGGTTTAAATGATGCTACAATAGTTGTTTCAAATGATATAACAGAAGAAATTATACAAGCTCTTGTAGCTGATGACTCTCCAATAGACCTTTGGGGAATTGGAACACATCTTGTAACAGGTGGATTTCAGTCTTCCTTAAATGGTGTCTATAAATTATGTGCTAAAGAAGCAAAAGACGGAACAGTAATTCCAACTATGAAAATTTCAAATTCTTTTAGCAAAACAACAAATCCAGCCGTTAAGCAAGTTTGGCGTTTTTATGATGAAAAAAATGGTGCTATATCTGATTTGATAACTTTGGATTCAGAAAAAATTGTTGAAGGAAAAGATTACTCTTTCTACCATCCTTTTAGTGAAACTGATTTCTTTAAATTAAAAAGTAATAAATATTCTTCAATAAAAGCTTTATTAACCAAAAAAATGGAAAATGGAGTTAGAGTAGATGAAAGAAAAAGCTTAAAAGAATTACAAGCTAGTGCCACTAAAAATCTTGAGATGTTCCACAAATCTTATAAGAGACAAATTAACCCTCATATTTTTAAAGTTAGTTTGTCCTCAGAATTAAGAAAGTTGAAGCGAGAGTTGGTTGCAAAAGAAAGATTGAAAATGGGAAAATAAAATTAATAAACAAAATGGGAGGTATTTTACTTCCTGTTTTTTATTGTGGTAACAATTCCTTCGCTTATAGCTAGTGCCATTCTATCCCTGTAAGCTGAATCTAATAACAACTTGGCTTCTTCTTTGTTAGAAAGGAATCCTACTTCTATCAAACAAGCAGTTGTTCTACAAACATTTAAGACAAATAAATCATCACTCTTTATTCCTCTATTTGAAATTTGAGGAAAACTCTTTATCACGGAGTCTAATATATTTGATGAGAGCTCATAACTTGTATCATATTGTTTTCTGTTCAATGTATATAAATTATCAGCAGTGAACAAATCAATATTCTCAAGCGGAGTACTTGAATCATACAAATAAATTACTTTATTTTCTAACTTTGTATAAACTTCAAAACCTTCAGCACTTTCTACTTCAGCTGAATTTGCATGAATTGATACAAATAGTGAAGCACTCTTATCATCTAATTGAATTAAATATGCTATTTCACTTCTCTCTTGGAGAGAGGGAAATGAATCATCAACTCTAGTTTGAATAATTTTAATTTCAGGTAAATTTTTAGAAAGGTATGATTCTACCTTTAGTGCTATATCTAATACAATATCTTTTTCTTTTATATCTGGATTAAAATCATAGGAAGCAACTGCCCCACTATCCTCTCCTCCATGACCGGCATCGAGAATAACTGTGCTTATTGGATAATCAAAAAAGGATGCAGCATTTAATCTACATAAAAAAATAACTAGTAGAAAAAACAAAGAAAAATTCAGTTTTAAATGTGATGTTCTTTTATGAAGAGATGCTGTTTTTCTCATTAATTTTTAGGACTCACTTCTAACGATTTCTTCATCAGGAGTAAATTTCCAGGTTTTTATCAAATTATTGAAATCTTTTTTTATCAAAAGTATAAGACGTTTTTTTACCTCATCATTAAAAGTTTTTTTATCAAAATAACCTCTAAATTTATGTGCAAAATTTTTACTATTTATTATTTCAACACCCAAAGCTCTGGTGTGAACTTTATCGAGGCCTTCCTCTGGAGATCTATCTTCCATCAAACTAAGTCTTTCTGGAAAACTTATAATAAAGGCACTTGTACTACCAATGTGATGTCCAAATTCATTGCACCTAATACCAAAATCTAAACATTGGTAATATTCACTCTTTATTTCAACGTCATAACCTCTTAATCTCTGAAACAAAGCTCTATCAAACAAACCCATACCTCTAAAAGGATATAAGGTTTGAAAAACTTCAGTTGACGCCATATGTGGAAAATAAGAATATGGGTCAATCAGATTATTTGTTAATCTAGGAGCTCTCATTGATGGAACTATTTCTTTATTACTATTTGCAATAGCTGGAACTAAAGCGACAGGAGATTCTTTGCTATTTAATATATCAAACAAATAAGCGCCTTCAAAGCGAATAATTTCAACATCACTTCTTACTATCATAAAAAATGTAGTAAAACATTCATCGGCTATAGTATTTATACTTTCGCCCAATGAGCACATTGAAGGAAATACAATAAAAGTTATATCAGGAAAATCCTTTTTAAATGCAGTAATATCACCTCTTTCCCCGCTTATAACAGCATGAAGACAAAAGTTCATATTTTCACTATACCATTTTAGGGTTTTTTCTAGTTGCTCTAGTGTTCCAACATCTATAATTCCAATAGCTAATTGTTCACTTCTGTGAAGTTGTTCAATCTTTTTACCTAAATCTTGTTTTCTATGAAATATTCTATACTTGTTAATTTGACTCATTGATAAATACTAAATCCTCTGGGCGGAAAATAACAGCTTTTTTCCCCGGTCCCAATAAATTTTCAATATCACTACTGTTGTGACCACTTATTGCTAAAATATCAGTACTATCATAATACGGTACAGCTTTTGCAAAGGCAATAGCATTGTTATCACATATTTCAATAACATCACCGGCTTCAAAAACACCAGCTATTTCAATTATTCCTGTAGGCAATAAACTTTTATGATTTTTTAAAGCTTTTTTAGCTCCATCATCAATTGTTATAGAAGCACTAGTTGTACTGTTAATAATCCATCTAAGTCTTTGGCTTACTTTTTCCCTTGAATGAATATAGGTACCAATATCTTCATTACTAATAATCTTTAACAATGCCCTATTATCTTTTCCACTTGCAATTACGCATGAGCAACCTGCAATACATGCTATTTTAGCGGCTAATAATTTTGTTTTCATTCCACCAGTGGAAAAGAGAGAACCGGCCCCTTTGGCGTAGCCCATAATAGTATCATCTATTTTTTCTATTTCTTTTATTAGTTTAGCATCCTTATTTGTAGATGGATTATCATCATATAAGCCATCAATATCTGTTAAAATGATTAATAATTGTGCATCAATTTTTGATGCAACCAAAGCACTCATTCTATCATTATCACCAAAAGCAGAACCAATTTCAGCTGTGCTAATTGAATCATTCTCATTTAAGATAGGTACAATACCCATATCGAGTAGTGTAAAAATACTATTTCTCAAATTAACATAAGTTTTTCTGTTATCCAATTCTTTTCTAGTAATTAACACTTGAGAGCAAATTATATCAAGTTTTTTAAAATATTCTCTATAAGTACTCATTAATATAGGTTGTCCAATTGATGCAAGAGCTTGTCTCATAGTTATATCTTTTACGCTATGCTTTATATTAAGCTCTTTAGCTCCCATGCCAATAGCACCGGAGGTTACAAGTACTACCTCGTATCCTACTTTTTTAAGTAGTGCTATTTGCTCTACAATATTTTCAATTCTTTTTTCATCTATTTTTGTCTCACTAGATAAAAGGTTTGTTCCAACCTTTACAACTATTGTTTTTATCTTTGAAAAGTCCCTAGCCATTATTTACCACCATATTTTGCTTACAAAAGCTCTTTATGCTTAAATTTCTTTTTATTGGAGCTGTAATCTTCAACAATTTGATTATCTCCTCTTAACAAGTACTTGGTACTCATCAAACCCTTAACACCAACTGGGCCCCTTGCATGCAATTTAGAGGTAGATATACCAACCTCTGCTCCAAGGCCAAATCTGTAACCATCAGCGAATCGGGTACTACAATTACTAAATACATCAGCACTATCAACACTGTTAAAAAATTTTAAGATATTTTCATTATTTTTTGAGAGAATTGCATCCGTATGGTGCGATCCATGAATAGCAATATGGGAAATTGCTTCATTTATATCTTCAACAACTTTTATTGCAATTTCATAATTTAAATATTCGCTATCAAAATCATCCTCAGTAGCTGCTATACATTCAATTACTTCACCAGTGATTGTATCCCCATGAATAATTACATCTTTTTTATCCAACTCTTTCTTTAATAAAGGTAAAAATGCTTTTGCTATTTTTTTATGAACCAAAATTGTCTCCACAGCATTACAAGCAGAAGGATATTGAGTTTTTGAATCAAAACAGACAACAGCGGCTTTTTCAAGATCCGCACTATCATCAACATAAATTGAACAAAGGCCATCAGAGTGCCCCATTACAGGAATCTTACTATTATTCATAACATACGATACAAAAGAATTAGATCCTCTAGGAATTAACAAATCAATATAACCGTCCATTGTTAATAATGTATCAACATCGCTATGGCTTTCAATTAAAATAACCCAAAAAGATTTTAGCACAGAGAGTTCAAGTGACTTGTTAATACTATCAATAAGAGCTCTGTTTGTAAGAATGGCTTCTTTTCCACCTTTTAATACAATACCATTACCACTTTTTAAACAAAGAGATACAATTTGAACAAGTGCATCAGGCCTAGATTCAAATATCATACCTATAACACCTAAGGGGAAACTTACCTTCTCTAATATTAAATTATCATCCAATTGTCTTTTTTCTAAAACATCACCAATAGGATTAGCTTGTTTAATAACCATATCCAAGCCTACAACTGATGATTGAAGTTTTTTATCATCAAATTTTAGACGCGAAATTACAGCAGAAGAGAGATTGCTTTCTTTAGCAGCTGATAAATCTTTTTCATTTGCACTGAAAATTAATTCTTTATCTCTTACTAAACCCTCTTTGATTAGATTTAATGCAAAGTTTCTTTCTTTTTCTGTGCTACTTGATAATTTAACCACATTATTTCTTAATTCAATAATTTGATCTTCTAATTTAATATTTTCCCTCATAATAAAAGTTTCTCCTAGATTATTAAAAAAATACTATGATTTGTATATGATTGCAATATGAGTTGTTAAAAAGTCAGGGATAATAGGCATAAAAAAACTATTAAAAGAGTTATTGTATCTTTTAATAGTTTTAATTAAAATTATCTAATTGAATTTTTTAATAATTCTTCTATCTCTATATCATCTAAATCATAATTGTAGAACAATTTATAGAAGATTTTTGCTTCTTTTTTAATATCAATATCATACTTCTCAGGATATATCAAATTGGCCAACCACTTTAATCCTAAAATTCTATTCATAGCTGGAGGACTGTCTATCCAACTAAAAGGGCCCTCAGGAATAACAAAAAGATTATTTTCTTTTATAGCTTTCAAATCCAAAAAGGGACTATCATCAGCTAAGAAAGATTCATATCCACCTTCAATTGATAAAAGAATATATTCAGGATTCCAAATCAACAATTGCTCAGGACTTACTTTTATCCATTTACCTGTACCTTCAACCATGTTATTAATCGATAATAAAGGAAATACTTGTGTGTGAAAGCTTCCTTTTGGAAAAGAGGTTAAACCGTCTTTATATATACCATAATAGATGTTCACTTTTTGATTTTCCCTTATAGTAGCTGAGATTTCATTTACATCTTTTATAGTATTATCACAATATAGAGCTTGCTCTTGTGCCTTTTCTTCTTCATTTAATAGTACGCCTAAATCTCTATAAGTAGAGCCTAAATCATCTAAATAAGAAGATACAAAGACTACAGGGATATTTAGTTTAGCTTGTAAATCATCAAGATCCTTAATCATTTCTTCTTTTGAACCTTTAATTTCTCCAATATCGATAACCACTTGTGGATCTGCAACCAACAATGCTTCCATGTTTAAATTTGCTTTTTTGCCATAAAAAGCACCATAAACAGGTTTGTTTACAACATCAAGCTTAAAATACTTTTGCATTTCTTTAGTTGGACGGGTACCCCAACCTACCATTTTATCTGGTACAAGGGAGTAAATAATCTGTTGTGACAAATTACCTGATGGAGCAACTCTCTCAATATTAAGAGGAACGTCTATCTCTCTGCCTAGAGAGTCAACAAATATTTTTGTTGACTCTTGTACTTCTTTATAGGTACTCTCTTTTTGACCTTGAGCAAAAACACTTGCTACCAATATCAAAGAAAGGACCACTAACAATAAGATCTTTTTCATAAACCAATATCTCCTTGTTTACTTATAATAAATAAAACAATTTTTTTTCTATTTTTAAAAATTACATTTTCACTATCAATTTTTTCAAATTGATTTAATAAGTTTTGCCTTTTTTCTTCGCTACAAGATGAATAATAGTGTGTTAGATAAGCATCAATTTCACTAGTTTTTAATTCTTGATTGAATTGCAATTTCATTTTCTTATAGCTATAAACTAAATTTTTACTATCTAAATATTGTATCACTGTTTCAATGTCGCTACGCCTTTGATTTACAATATAGAAAATCTTATCCTTAGTTAGTTTCAAATAATGTTCTATTGTATCTGCAATAAACATTCTTGAGAAAAACGAAAGAAGTAAATAATCAGCCTTTACATCTATTTTATTGCTATCACCATTAATTATAACTTGATTACTTTTTTTATTTTTATTTAAATATTCAATTACTTTTTGACTATTATCAACTAGCGTCATACTTTTTAAATAAGGACTTATTTCTCGCTCTAAAAAACCAAGACCACTTCCAAGGGATAGTAATGTACTATCATTTGATAAATATGGAATTATTTCGTTTGCAAGTATTTTATGAAAGTCTGTTTGTTTAGCACTAGAGCTAAACCATTCTATACTTTGATCACTCCAATAAAACATATTATTTTTGTATCCTTGGAAAGCAAAGTTTTCTCCCATCTTTTTCAACCAAATCAATATCAATTCCATAAATTTGTTTTAACAAATCAGCAGTAATTATATCTTGAGTTGCTCCATAGGCTAATATCTTTTTGTCATCTAAAAACATTACTTTATCACTAAACCACATAGCTTGTTCTGGATTATGCGTAGATAAAATTATTGAGTACCCCTGAGTTTTTAATTGAGATATTGTTTGCATTACTCTAAATTGATTTCCATAATCCAAATTAGCTGTAGGCTCATCAAGGATTAATATTTTAGATCCTTGAGCTATCGCTCTAGCGAGTACGACTAATTGTCTCTCTCCACCACTTATTGAATCACTATATTTATGAGATAAATGTGCTATGTCAAACTTTTTTAGGGCTTCATAGGCTATTTGTTTTTCTTTGGCTTTTGGTGAGGCTAAAGGCTCAAGTCTACAGGTAGTACCCATTAATACTGTATCAAAAACACTATAATTAAAAGCACTTGTAGAGTACTGAGGAATATAAGCTATTTCTCTTGCTAGTTCTTTTCTACTAAAAGTATCTAAACTCTTATTATCAATTAAAATTTCTCCGGCTTGTTTTTTTAAAAATCCTAATAATAATTTGAATAAGGTACTTTTACCAACACCATTTTTTCCAAGCACACAAATAAAATCACCTTTATTAATATCGAAGGAAATATCTTCTATCACTTTATTATCTGAATATCCAAAACTTAGATTTTTTACAACTAAACTCATACTTTCTTTGCCTCCCTTATCATGAGGTATAAGAAAAAGGGAGCTCCAATAAAGGAGGTTAATATACCAATTGGAATTTCACTTGTTAATAGGCTTCTACTAATTGTATCTACTAGCATTAAGAAGGTGGATCCCATTAAAATTGAAACAGGTAATGAGATTCTATAATCACAGCCCACTACCATTCTAGTAAAATGAGGGATTACAAGACCTATCCAACCTATATGGCCACCAACACATATTGCAGCACTGGTCATTAAAGTTGCGCAAAGTATTACAATTTTTCTTAGCAATGTCGTATTAATACCTAAACTCATGGCTTCATCTTCATCTAGTGTTAAAAGGTTTAATTTCCATCTTAGAAGTACCAAAGGAATTAAACCAATAACGGTTGCTATCAAGAGAAAATAAACATCAGTTTTTCTAACTGAAGCAAGGGATCCCATAAGCCAATAAGTAATAGCTGGTAAAGTATTATCTGTATCAGCAACTAATTTTACAAAAGAAGTGGCGGAGGTAAATAAAGAGCTTATCATTATTCCACCTAGAATTAAAGCAAGTGTTTTTTGATTTAGCAATTTTGAACTTATAAAAGTAACAAGTATTACTGCAATAAGGCCAAAGGTAAAACTTACTAAACTTATACTTAAATAAGAAAAACCTAGCAGAATTCCAAGAGAAGCACCAAAGCCGGCTCCTGCACTTGTTCCTAGTACATCAGGAGATACCATAGGGTTTTTAAACATCCCTTGATAACTCAAGCCTGATATTGATAAAGCAGCTCCTATTAAAGCTGAACTCATTATTCTAGGAAATCGTACATTTAATATAATAGACTCAACTGTAGGACTCCAAGTAGGTTGTATTGGAAATATTTTAGATAAAAGCACCAATATTAATTGGGAAGGTTTTATTGGATATCTGCCCACAAAGAAAGACATAAAAAAAACAAACAAAAATAACAGGAAAAATAAGAATACTATTACTTTAGGATGATTAAAATGTATTTTAAATTCTTTTTTAGTCATTATTAACCCCTAAATAATACTCAAATCTATTATTTGCATATTCTTTTATTTCAACTTCTATCTTTCGAAAATTATCCAACAAGAGTTTTCCTTGATCACTTAATTCAGTTTTACCACCGTTAATTCCACCTTGGTGTCTTATAACAGCATCAAATCCTGTCTCTTGTTTTATGATTTTTAATATTTTCCAACCCTTGGAATATGACATTTTCATCAATTTACAAGCTTCACTAACACTCTCACCTTTTTCTATTAGTTCTAAAAGTCTAGCGGCTCCTGGTCCAAAATAGACATTACTGCAAGTGAGTCTCACTCTAACATCTATATGATTGTTATCATCTATGGTTTTTGGAAAATTCATTATATCACCTATTTTCGAGTTGTTTTTAAAAACAACTTGCTTGATAATATCATAGGTTTTTCTTTTAATAAAGTCATTTATTGAATATTTATGTATTATTTTATACCATTATGTATTTATTTGGATAAAGGAAGATTTGTCATTACTTTTTTTACATATAATTGAAAAGAGCTACCCAAATGGATAGCTCAAACATTATTTTAAAATTTATTTTTTAATTTTATAATTCGATATCAACAAATTTAAATTGAGTTACATCAAATAATCCCATATCTGTAATTTTATATTCTGGTATCACAGGTAATGACATAAAGCAAAGAGTCATAAAGGGGTCCAGTGCTCTATTTATATCTAAATTTTTATATGCTTTTTCACCCAACTCATTTAATCTACTTGCTACACTTTTTGCATCAAGATCACTCATTAATCCTGCAATAGGATGAGAGAAACTATCGATTATCTCATTGTTTAATGAAATAGCCATTCCTCCCCCTATTCTTATTAGCTCGTTGATTGCTAAATAGATATCTCTATCATTTTTTCCTGCAGCAATAATATTGTGAGAATCATGAGCAACACTTGTTGCAATTGCTCCTTGTTTTAGACCAAAACCTCTCAGTAGTGCAACAGCACTGTTGCCTGTTGCTTTGTGTCTTTCAACTACGACTATTTTACAAATATCATCATCTTCATATTCATATAATCCATTTTCAATTTTGACTTTAGATTCGCCTTTGCTTGTAACAACGCCTCCAACTATTATATCAATAGTTCTAACTTTGTTTGATTTAAGAGGTAAATCTATACTTTTAAGCGAAAAATTTTTTATATTCATATTAGTTTTGACTTTAGCAGGAATTGGTTTTACTTTTGCTTCTACTAGCATCTTCTTATCTTTAGCCACCAATTTACCTTCAACAAATACATATTCCATTTCAAAATCTACTAAATTTTTAGTTATTGAAAAGTTTGCAAGGTATTTTGGTGCAATTGCTCCAACATCTTTTAAGTTGTAACACTCTGCCCCATTTATACTCGCCATGCTTATTGCCATCAATGGATCTAAACCACTATTAACTGCTAATCTAACATTATTATTTATACTTCCTTCATTTAAGAGGGATTCAACTTGTCTGTCATCAGTGCAAAATAAACATCTTTTATAATTCTCTCGGGTAACACCTTTTAATAGATTTAACTCATCTCTACATACAGTTCCTTCTCTAAGCATTACATACATACCACGAGTAATTCTGTTTTCTAAATCTTCTTTTGTTGCACATTCATGGTCGGTTTTTATTCCAGAAGCACTATATGCATCCAAATCGCTTTCATAAACTCCAGGGGAGTGTCCATCAATTATCTTATTATTGTCATGAGCTAATTGGATTTTATCAATTACACTTTCCTCATTATTTATAACCCCTGGGTAATCCATCATCTCACCAAGGCCGAGTATTCTATCATAATTGATACGTTTTTTTATTTCACTAGCACTTAAAATTGCACCACTATGTTCAAAAGATGTTGCAGGAACACAACTTGGTACCATAAAATATGCTTTTAGGGGCAAGTCTTCACTTGCCTCTAACATGTAATCTAATCCGTCTAATCCATGGCAATTACAAATTTCATGAGGATCTGCTACGACTGTGGTTACCCCATTAGCTACTAATAGATTTGAAAAAACTTCAGGCGTACAATGAGATGATTCTATGTGTACATGAGAGTCTATAAACCCTGGTATCATATATGAATAATTTACATCGAGAATTTCTTTAGCTTTACCTTCTCCACATTTAGCAAATCCAGCTATTCTATTATTGGATATTAATACATCACTTTCAAAAACTTTTGTATTAAACACATCAACAACTCTAGCTCGCTTTATACATAAATCTGCTTCTTTCCTCTTAGAGGCAACTTCGATTAATTCCATTAGGTCTTTTTTTGTCATATTGTTTTTCTCCAAATTAAAATTCATTTTTTATATTGATAGGTAAATTGTCATACATTGTAACACTTGAATTATGCTTAAAACAAGGCAATTTATTTAAAAACTCCGAATTTTATTATTTGACACTTAGTGTGGCAAATGTCATCTTTATGATTACAACAATTAAAAGTATGTTATTTCATTTTAAACTAAATAATATATATAACATATTATTAATCACTAAATCTTAGGTTAGCAACAAAATGCAACTAAATTAAAAATAATTCTGTACTTTTTAAAACTCATGTAGTATAATAAGCGAAACAATCACTAAATATAAGGAGTGCATTTATGGATAAATTCTTTAAGATTTCAGAAAGAAAATCAAATGTACGTACAGAAATTATCGCAGGTATAACAACATTTTTAACAATGGCTTATATCCTTGCTGTTAATCCAGGTATCCTATCAGCTGCTGGTATGGATTTCTCTCGTGTTTTCACTGCTACTGCTATCGCAGCTGCTGTTGCAACACTAATTATGGGCTTACTTGCTAACTTACCTTTTGCTTTAGCTCCAGGTATGGGACTTAATGCTTTCTTAGCCTTCACTGTTGTATTAGGTATGGGTAAAACTTGGCAATTTGCACTCTCAGCTGTATTTGTTGAAGGTATTATCTTTATCATATTAACAGCATTTAATGTTCGTGAAGCTATTGTTAACAGTATCCCTTCCAACTTGAAAAAAGCTATATCGGTTGGTATAGGACTATTTATTGCTTTTATTGGCCTACAAAACGCTGGCATCATTGTTGCTGACGGTGCTACTTTAGTTCACTTAAATCCAGCTTGGACTTCAGGTGCAGGTTTAGTAGCTATGATCGGTATTGTAATTATTTCATTCTTAATGGCAAAAGGCGTTAAAGGCGCTATGCTTTATGGTATCTTATTAACAACAGTTGTTGGTATTCCATTTGGTGTTACCGCTTATGCTGGTGGTACTTACTTACCTGCAGCTCCTTATTTCTTCCCATTTGAATTTGCACACATGTTATCATTAGACTTTGTAGTAGTTTGTTTTACATTCCTATTTGTTGATATGTTTGACACTGTTGGTACTTTAATCGGTTGTGCAACAAAAGCTGACATGATTCAACCTGACGGTTCAATCCCTAATTGTAAAGAAGCTTTATTTGCTGATGCAGTTGGTACTACTGTTGGTGCTATTTTAGGTACTTCAACTATTACTACATTTGTAGAATCTTCTTCAGGTGTTGTAGCTGGTGGTAGAACTGGTTTAACAGCTGTTGTAGTAGCTATTCTTTTTGCAATTTCATTATTCTTAGAACCTATTTTTGGCTCTATCCCTTCAGCAGCAACTTCTCCAGCTTTAATTATTGTTGGTGTATTAATGATTACTCCTGTTAGAGATATTGATTTTGATGATATTACAGAAGCTGTTCCAGCTTTCTTGTGTATCTTAATGATGGTTGTAACATACTCTATCTCAGATGGTATTATGTTCGGTATCTTAAGTTTCACAACCTTAAAATTTGTTACTGGTAAATTTAAAGATATATCAGCAATGACTTGGATTGTAACAGCTCTTTTCGTTGGAAAAATTCTTTTAACTACTCTAGCTGGTTAATTCAATTTTGAAATTTATAAGCCCTAGCTTTTTTGCTAGGGTTTTTTGTTTGCCATTTGTTATTTTAATATTTATCTCGCCTTGTAGCACTAGCTATAGTAAAGTAAAATCTAGAATGATTGAGAACTTTTACATCAAATATTGGACTTTAATCCACAAAAGATGTAGAAGAGCTACAATTGATATTTAAAGGTTCTCCCTATCCCCATTCATTTAGGAATTGATGAAGAAAGTTTTCCATAAAGATATTTCGCTCTTTTGCTAAGTCACTACCTTTTGAGGTATTCATATTAGCTTCAAGTTTTAACAATTTATCGTAAAAATGGTTTAGGGAAGAATTAGTATCATTATTATCAGGATCATAAATAGATCTATTGTGAGAGCCACCATAGGCAAAAGTTCTAGCAATTCCTATAGCTCCTATTGCATCAAGTCTATCAGCATCTTGAACTATTTTACCCTCTAAGCTCAAAAGAGAAGAAGGTATTCCTTTGCTAAATGATAATTTACTAATATCATCACATATAGCTTCAATATCTAAGTTGCTAAACTCATGTAGTTGTAAAAAGTTTCTAGCATTACTTAAATTCTCATTAGTTTCTGGGGATACCTTATAATCATCAACATCATGAAGTATTGCTATCATTTTAACTCTATCAATATTACAGTTTTCACTATTACCTATTTCGGTTGCTAATTTTAAAACTCTAAGGGTGTGATAATAATCATGACCACTATAATCACCACTAAAGATATCTTTTATGTAAGTTAGAGCTGCACTAATTAATTCATTCATAATATTATAATTCCTTTTTGGATAAATTTATTATTAGATATATTATCTAATATTTAAAGGACATGTGTCCGTGATTAAAAAATTACCATTAATTATTTTAAATCCAAATAACATATTCATTTTTTTCTTGAATCAGAATAATTCTTCATTTAACAAAATTAAGATATGCTTATAAATTTTTAGTTTTTTAATTGATTATAATTTGGGATAATAAAAGGAGTGCTTAATAACACTCCTTTTACAAACAATCACATATTGTATTATATTATTTCTTTAATCCAGTCTCCTGGTGCTTCAATTTCACCCAATTGAATTCCAATTAAGGTTTTATAAAGTTTCATAATTATAGGTCCAATTATATTAGGATCATTATTAAATATTATATCTTTTTCTTGAGTATGAATTAACCCAACTGGAGAGATAACTGCGGCTGTTCCACAAAGGCCACACTCAACAAAGCTTTCAACTTCATCAAAAGGAACACTTCTTTCTTCTACTTCTAAGCCTAGAACTTCTTTAGCTACTATTAGTAAAGATCTTCTTGTAATTGAAGGAAGAATTGTATCACTTTTAGGAGTAATAATTTTATTATCTTTAGTTACAAAGATAAAATTAGCACCACCAGTTTCTTCAACAAAAGTTCGTGTTTTGGCATCCAAATACATATTTTCAGCAAAACCCTTATCTTTAGCTACTTTTGAAGGATAAAGACTCATTGCATAGTTTAAACCAGCTTTGATACTCCCAGTTCCATTAGGAGCAGCTCTATCATATTCACTTACCATAATTTTAATTGGGGCTATTCCACCTTTAAAATAAGAGCCTACAGGTGTTGCAAATAATCTAAATTGATATTCATCACATGCCTTAACACCTATTACAGGAGAAGATCCTATAATAAAAGGTCTAAGATATAGTGTTGCACCAGATCCAAAGGGAGGAACATAGGCAGCATTTGCTTTTACAACTTGCTCAATAGCTTCTAAGAATATTTCTTTAGGAAGTTCCGGTATACACAGTCTTTTACAAGTGTTTGCCATTCTTTGAGCGTTTAATTCTGGTCTAAATACTACAACTTTACCATTCTTTGCTGTATAGGCTTTTAAACCTTCAAAACAAGTTTGTGCATATTGAAAAACACCAGCACTTTCATTAAGTGTTATAGTTTCATCTTCAATTAGCTCTCCCTGTGTCCATTTACCTTCTTTAGTGTGTGCAACGTATCTTTTATCAGTTTTAATATAGTTAAAACTCAAGGCATTCCAATCAATTTTCTTCTTATCCATAAATAGCTCCTAAGCGATGAAAATTTAGCGTTTTCGGATATTTTAATCACTATGGAATAAACTGTCAATTTACAATTAGAGTTTTAATGTTTATTATATGTATTTTTTTGTATATTTTTTCGATTATTATACATATTTTGTCGAGTCTTAGGTTTTAATACATTTATCAAATCCATGCGGTTAGCTTTTATTAGAGCCTCTCTTACTAATAATCTATTTTCTTCTTTATCAAATTGTAAAATAGCTCTCTGTAATCTCTTTTCTCTTCCCTTAGGCACGTAAACTTCACTAAAATTTCTATTAGGTCTTGGATCCAAGCCTGTATAATACATACAAGTTGATACTGTGGATGGGGTTGGGTAAAATTCTTGTCCCTGATCTGGAACAAAGCCAACATTTTTAGTGTGTATTGCTAAATTTATTGCACTTTGCAAGGTAGAACCTGGGTGTGCTGCAATAAAATAAGGTATTGTATATTGATTTTTACCATACTCGTCATTTGTTTTCTTAAATGCCTTTAAAAAAGCATTATATATTTCAACTTTAGGTTTTCCCATAATGTCTAATACTTGTGGATCCACATGTTCTGGTGCTATTTTTAATTGACCACTTACATTGTGTAGTACCAAATGTTTTAAAAATCTCTTTCTTGTTTTTTCATCACTCACTTCCATCAAATAATCAAAGCGAATACCAGAGCGGATAAATACTTTTTTAATACCATCAATTTTTTCCATTGCTTCTAAAATTTCTAAATATCTACCATGGGAATCTTTTAAGTTTTTACAAGGGCTTGGAAACAAACATTGTTTTGTATCACAGGGACCACTCTTTAATTGTTTATCACAAGCTACTGCTTGAAAATTAGCAGTAGGTCCACCTAAATCATGGATATATCCTTTAAAGTTAGGCATTTTTGTCAGTAGAGTTGCTTCTCTTACCAGAGATTCTTTGCTTCTTGTTTGAATCATTCTGCCTTGATGAGTTGTAATTGCGCAAAAAGAGCAACCTCCAAAACAACCTCTATTACTTGTGATAGAAAATTGGACTTCAGTTAAAGCTGGGATTCCCCCGTCTTTATCATAATCAATATGAGAGACTCTTGTAAAAGGCAATTCATACAAGCTATCCATTTCATCTCTAGTTATTCCTCTTGGAATTGGATTTCTAAGTACATAACGAGACTCTGATGCTTGTAATATACACTCACATCTCATAGGATTTTCATGTAACATTTGTATTTGAAAGGCTTTTGCATAATTCTTTTTACCATTTTCTGTTGGAGAATTACTTTTTTTGTCTCTTTCACTAACCTCTTCAAAACTTGGTATTTCAAAGATTGGATATTTTATTTTATCTTTTATTTCTTCAAACTTCTTCTTAGAAAAAGAAACAAGGGATCCTTTAACATCAATTAATTGATCAATTGTTTCACCTTTATCTAGTCTGTCTACAATTTCAAGAGTTTGTAATTCTCCCATACCGTAAACAACTAAATCTGCTTTGGAATCTAAAATGATTGAATGTCGAACTTTATCACTCCAAACATCATAATGTGCAAATTTTCTAAGTGAAGCTTCAATTCCACCTATAATAATTGGAACGTCTTTTCCAAAGGCTTGTTTTGCTTTTGTTGTATATACAATAGCAGCTCTGTCAGCTCTAGAACCTGATTTACCACCAGGGGTATAATAATCATTACTTCTTAGTTTGTTTGAGCTAGTATAATGAGATACCATGGAATCAATATTACCACTTCCTATCATACAACATAGTCTAGGTTTTCCAAAGGTTAAAAAATCATCTACTCTATCCCATCTAGGTTGAGCTACAATTCCAACTCTATATCCTTTACTTTCTAACAATCTAGCTAAAAGAGGAATACCAAAGGATGGATGATCTACATAGGCATCACCACTTACCATAACTACATCTACACAATCCCAGCCTCTATTTAACATATCTTCTTTTGTTGTCGGTAAAAATAAATTTCTATTCAATTTTGTTTATTATCTCGCTTATATTTTAATTATTTAAAGCTTAACAAAAAAAAGATATTCTATAAATCTAATTGGAGTAATAAATCATTAATTAAAGCTTTTATCTTTAAAAGTTTAGATTTTTTTGATATCTTAGTTATTGTGAATATAACATTAATATCAGTTGCAATTGAAAAATCAAATTTATCATACCCCTTAGGAGCTCTTTGTATAGAAGCTGCTATAAAGAGTGATAACAGCTTAAAAAACACTACAAAGGTTGAAACATTACTCTTTGACTTGGAAGATGATCCAATTGAAGTTGCTAATAAAGTTGCTAAAAGTGATACCCAGTTAGTTGGGTTATCAATTTATTTGTGGAACAGAGAGTGGTTCGATAGCTTTACTAAAACTTTAAAAGATAATAATAAAGATATTATTATCTTTGCAGGTGGAAGTGAAGTTAGTGCTAATACTAATAGTTTTGATTTAAATACTTATAAGTTTCTTCTTGCAGGAGAAGGAGAAGAAACTACCACCTTAGCTATAAAGAAATTAATGGCAAATCAAGAATTAATTGGTAGTGGTATTATAAGCGGTGACAATCCTATTTTATCCTACTCTCCTAACCTTGATTTAAACTCTTTGAGTTCCCCCTTATTAACTCATTGCGGAGATCCTTTCTTATATGAGGGATGTTCAATGCTTTGGGAAATGACTAGAGGCTGCCCGTTTAAATGTGGTTTTTGCTTTGAATCTAAAGGTATTAGAAGTGTTCGCAACTACTCTTTTGAAAGAATTGAGAAAGAATTAGACTACATTGTAGAAAAGGGTGTACTTGATATCTTTGTACTAGATCCAACTTTTAATATTGATAAAAAAAGAACTTTGAAAATATTGAACTTGATTAGGGATAAAGCTCCTGATATTCATTTTACCTTTGAAATTAGAGCAGAATTATTGGATGAAGATATTGTTTTAGCTTTTAGTGAAATCTTTTGCTCTCTTCAAATTGGTCTTCAAAGTATTCACAGTGATGTTTTAAAAAGTGTTAACAGAAGTTTTAATAAAAAAGTATTTAAAGAAAAAGTTACCCTGCTTGAAAAAATGAATTTAGTTTATGGTCTTGATTTAATCATTGGTCTTCCAAATGATAATATAGAGTTATTCAAAGAAAGCCTCGATTTTACTGTTTATTGTAAACCTAGCAATATCGATATTTTCATATTATCTCTACTTCCTGGCACTAAAATATATGAAGAAACTGATAAATACCATATTACTTATACCCATGAGTCTCCTTATACTTTTATTGAAAGTCCTTCCTACTCTAAAGAGGATATAGAAGCTGCTCTTAAAATAAAGAGAGGCTGTGATTATTTTTATACAAAGGGTGAATCTGTTATGTTTATTAGAGTTATCTGCGATACCTTTAATATTACTCCCTCAACATTATTTGAAATGTTTAATGAATTTTTAGATAATAATTATGATGAATCAGAAATCGATAATTATGATATTTTTGAACTACAAGATATATTTATTAATAACTTAATAAAGAGTTTTAATGTCCAAAAATATTCTAAAGCTCTATTATCCTATATTGAACTTCATCAAGGCTTATCCTACTACCTAGATGTGGCAGTATCACCTGTATTATCTCTTTACTATGATCCAAATAGTTTAAGCGATTTAGATAATATGCCTATTAGAGATTTTATTAAACAAAATGAAGCTTTTTCCACAAAGAAAGAATTTATAATTGATGGAGATCCCTCTAATATTAATATAATTGAATACATGTAAAAAAAACTTGGATGTATTTTAAGCATCCAAGTTTTTTAAATTATTTTTTTTTATTATTTGCTTAGTATAGTTTCTAAGTTTTTCTTAATTTCTTTTATAAATTCTTTTGAATTTACTTGTTTTGTTTCAATACCTTCAGCTAAATGTACAAGGTCTTTGGTCATTACCCCACTGTTTAAAGTATCTAAACAGGCTTGTTCTAAAGATGTAGCAAAATCAACTAATTCAGTATTGTTATCCAATTCTCCACGCTTCTTTAGTGCTCCTGACCAAGCAAAAATAGTAGCCATTGGATTGGTTGAAGTATCTTCACCTTCAAGATATTTATAATAGTGACGAGTAACAGTACCGTGTGCTGCTTCATATTCATATTTTCCATCAGGAGACACTAATACACTTGTCATCATAGCTAAGGAGCCAAAAGCGGTTGAAATCATATCGCTCATTACATCCCCATCATAGTTTTTACAAGCCCAAACAAAACCACCTTCACTTCTAATTACACGAGCTATTGCATCATCAATTAATGTATAGAAATAAACGATGCCAGCTTTGGCATACAAGTCTTTGTATTCTTTTTCAAACAATTCTTCAAAGACATCTCTAAAATGTTGGTCATACTTTTTGCTAATGGTATCTTTACTTGAAAACCATAAATCTTCTTTAGCTTCTAGTGCATATGCAAAACAAGATCTGGCAAAACTTTTAATTGATGTATCTTTATTATACATTCCTTGAATTACACCAGGGCATTCAAAGTCATAAATAGTTTGTCTAAATTTTTCTTTACCACTTTTATTAGTAAAAACAAGTTCTGCTTTACCCTCTTCTTTAACTCTATACTCAGTTGCTTTATATACGTCACCGTAGGCATGACGAGCTATTGTAATTGGTTTTTTCCAGTTTTTAACAACAGGTTTAATAGAATCTATACAAATTGGGGTTCTAAATACAGTACCGTCTAAGATGGCTCTTAATGTGCCATTTGGGCTTTGATATTTTTCACTTAATTTATATTCACTCATTCTAAGCTCATTAGGAGTAATTGTTGCACATTTTACACCAACTCCATGTTTAGCAATTGCGTGAGCTGCATCATGAGTGACTTTGTCTTTAGTCTCTTCTCTATGAACTAAGCCTAAATCATAATATTCAACATTTAAATCAACAAAGGGATAGATTAAATCATCTTTAATCATTTGCCAAAGGATTCTTGTCATCTCATCACCGTCTAATTCAACTAGTGGTGTAGTCATTTTAATTTTATTCAATACATTGTCCTCCTATTTAATTAACATCTACTAAGATAGAGCAGATTGGCACTTTTGTGAAGAAAATAAAGAAAATATTTGAATATATTTATTAGAATA
>CAZJGS010000023.1:0-24322 GCA_964545735.1 uncultured Spirochaetaceae bacterium | reverse complement strand
TAACGAACATTAGCTTATTTCATCTTTGTTCTATTTTGAATTGACAGAAAGCCCTAATGCTTTCCTATTTTCTCACTTTTCCAACGGCCTATTATGGCAATCGAAAAGCAATTTAATACTTCTCTTCTCTTCTCTAATATTTATGTCAAAAATCTGCTTGAAAAACACTATTATGCTTTACAAGCTTTCTGAAAATACCATGTATAAAAATTATAGTCAATAGCTATTTTTATTTATTCTTGGCCTTTTCATCAAATTGTTGTTTTAACCGTATTGTATTAACGTTTTCAAACAAACAACAAGACGGATATTAAGAGAACTTTAACTTTTTGTCTAGTGCTTTATTCGTTTTTTTTACTTTTTTTTAATCTTACTTTTTCAAAGATTGATTTGAATACTAAATTATCGTTATTGTTTATAAATTGCTTATAATTTTATGCAAATGTTACTCTTTTTGTAAAATAATTGTTCCTAAATCATTTTACAATTTAATAAGATATTTTTACATGTTTTTGATTTTTCAACCATTTTTAGCAAATTACACCATTGTTTTTGATATATAAAATATTCTTTACTTTGTTTTTTACAAATATTCATATTTATTTCAAGAAACTCATTTACTTCAGTGATACTAAGGCTATTACCACTTGCATCTAATAAAACTTTTTTTGCTTGTTCTACTAAATCATCAATTTTACAAATAAATACGCCTGGATAAGGGTTTAAAACAGAATAATCAAATAAAGTGTTATTTGTTATTTTAGTATATTCTTTTAATTTATAATTCATATACAAAAATCGAATTATATCAGACTTTATTTTTCTAATATTTTTGGAATCTTCACTAGCATCAGCTGATGGTGGTAAATGTACTATTTTCAAGCTACTGTTAAAATAAAACCTTATACCAAACATTAAGCAATTTATAAGATAATCACAGTCTTCACCTCTTGGTATAAAAGGGTCGTGACAAACCTTTTGGATAGTATCTCTTGTAAATGACATATTCCCACCAAAGGCAATTGCGCTAGGGACAATACAAGCTTTATTTGTCATTTCCTTTTTTACACCTTCATTTAAATAATAAATTTTGCTTTCGAATAAAGTAGGACTATTTTTAAATTTAATTGCATTTTTTATTTCATATTCACCTTCATCATCATAATAAGGTCCTGATAAACCTCCAGCTTGATTACAATTTTTAAAAGAATCGGCTACTTTCTGTACAAAATAAGGATCTTCAACTACCTCATCATCATCGATAGCAATGACAATATCTGCCTCTAAAGTGTAAGGAACAAACAGTTGTAAATTTCTAATATTCCCATATGTATCTAATTTTAAAATATTTTGATTGGTAATTTTTGATAAAGCTTCTAGATTTTCTTGTGTGAATAAATAAATTGCCTTTTTAGTATTAAGGTTTGTTATTATTTTTGAGATTCTATTTTTTGAAATATTAAAATACTCTTTATGTGTAGTAGCGAGTACTATCAATATATTAAAATCACCTTCTAGAAGACAAAGGCTTTCTAAGGTTCTGCTTAAAGTTTCATTTCCATTTGGATTTGTTGGATGATCAAAAATATTAGTTGGTGGATTTTCTAGAGTACCAAAATCACCCCAATAGGTGGGAACAGCAATCCAGATTTTATTATAATCAGTCATTTCTTTATCTCCCATTTGGTATTATAGGTGTTTTTGTTAACTTAATTTTGAATAAATAATAAAAAAAGCCATTGTAATACAATAGCTGTTTTTTTATTATTTGCTTAAATGACTAAGTATTTTACTTTTACTAATTTGATGAATATAAGTAAAAAAGGAAGCCAGAGATGCAAATGCTGAAAGATAGAATAATATATTTAATACAAAATGTATTTCTTTTAAATAGTTCATATCTGGAAAACTTCTAAATATGATTAAATAAAGAATACCAGCTACAGCTGAAATTGCATATAATACGGCTTTTGTTTTGCCCCAAATATTTGCAGGCAAGGCTTTTCCTTCTCTCATCAACAAAGATCTTACAAAAGATTGTGCTAATTCTCTCCATAATATAATAACAAAAGCTATAATTGGGAAAATATTAACACTCATAAGACAAACAAAATAAGTTAATCTTGCAAAAGTATCTGCAAAGGGATCCATAACTTTACCTAAATCGGTAACTAAATCTCTCTTTCTAGCAATTACTCCATCGAATATATCTGTGGCTTCTATTGCTATAAACAATAAAAATACCAACACAGTTGATAGTGTTTGAAATGAATTGTTAAACCATAAGGGCAAACTAAATGCCACAAAGAAAATAGGTGTCATTATTAAGCGGGCTATGGTTAATTTATTTGGTAAATTCACGATTATCTCCTAATCAATCAAAAATAAGTTTTAACTTCTCTTCAAGATACTGTGTGAAATAGTTCGCGTCAAGAGCTTTATTTGTTATTTGCTCTATCAAACATATAGGTGGATACATACTTCCTTTACTATGAACATTCTTTTCTAACCACTGTCCAATTGCATTTAATCCATCATTTTTTATAATTTCACCAATTTCTTTATCACCGAAATCTTCTTCCATTTTTCTTAAAAGTTGCGCTGAATATAAATTACCTAAAGAATATGTTGGAAAGTATCCAATAAGGCCACTTGGCCAATGTACATCCTGCAAACACCCATCATTTTCATTTTTAACTTTTTTTGAAAACAATTCTTCAAACAATTGATTCCAAGCTTTAGAAAGGTCTTTTGCCTTTAATGTTCCTTCAATCAATTGTTTTTCTAATCTATATCTTAAAATAATATGCAAATTATAAGTTGCTTCATCAGCATTCACTCTTATATATGAAGGAGTAACTTTATTTATTGCTTTTACAAAGTCATTTTTTGATACATTTTTCAACTGAGACTCAAATCTAGTTTGTAATTTAGGATACCAAATATCCCAAAATGCTGGGTTTTTTATAATAATATTTTCCCAAAACCTACTTTGACTTTCATGAATCCCCATACTTACGCCCTCACTCAAACTAGTGCCTTTAAGTTGGTTTTTAGAGGCATTCATTTCGTATAGGGCATGGCCGCCTTCATGAATTGTAGAGCTTAAAGGATCAAAGAAATTAGGATCTGTGTAACGGGTTGTTATTCTAATATCATCAGCTCCTAATGCTGTAGTAAAGGGATGAACAGCTAAATCCAAAGTTCCTCGATCAAAATCAAAGCCCATTTCTCTTAATATTTCTTTGGCAAAATATTCTTGATTTTTTTCATCAAATTTTTGATATAGAAACTTATCATCTACCTGAATATCTTTATATTTAGCGACTAAAGGTACTAATTTTTTTTGTAATTTATCAAACAAAACATCTAGTTTATCACTAGTCATACCTTCTTCGTATTGATTTAATAAGGTGTCATACAAACTTTGGTCTTCTTTTCGTAAATATTCAGCTTCTTTTTGGATGATGCTAATAACATCTTCTAAATAAGGGACATAAGAGTCAAAATCATCACTTTCTCTTGCTTCTACCCATTTTTCATAAGAGGTTGTAAATATTTCTTGCCTCTTTTCTATATGCTCTTTAGGAATTTTCTTTGCATTTCTATATTCCTTATATCTCATTCTTATTAAAGCTTTTTCACTATCACTTTCACCAAAACCCTCTTCTTGATTTTCTTTAGCTCCAAGAATTTCTAATAGTTGTTTCATTTTTTCACTGCAAGCAATATTATGAGCTTCGAGGGATGTCCAGGTCATTTGTTTGGACCTTTCAGCTGATGCTTTTTTTGGAGCATGAACCTCTAAATCATATTCAAGAACTTGAGTTATATGATTAATCATTGTTATTTGTTTATCTAAATTCTCTAATTCTATAAATTTTTCTTTATTCATTGTTTATCCTTAATATAGGGTGACAATTAATGCCACCCTATAAAATTTTATAATTCTATTTGTTTAGAATCTATAATATTATGAAGTTTTTGTACAAAAGCATCATAATCTCCCCAATCTTCTTGTTTACCATTTCTCAGTCTTACAGACATTTGCTTAGACTCTACTTCTCTATTTCCAACAACAATCATATATGGTATTTTTTCTTGTTGAGCTTCTTTTATTTTAGCTTTAAAGTGAGCGGAACTCAAATCAGCTGATACTCTAAAGTTTTCACCACGAAGTTTCATTTCTAATTGTTTACAATAATCAAAACAAGAATCATTGATTGGAATAACTTTTACTTGCTCAGGAGATAACCAAGGAGGGAAAGCTCCTGCATAATGTTCAATTAATACACCAAAGAATCTTTCAATTGAACCTAAGAGCGCTCTATGAATCATATAAGGACGTTTTTCAACACCATCGTTATCTACAAAGGTCATATTGAATCTATCAGGTAAATTAAAGTCAAATTGAATTGTTGATAATTGCCATTGCCTTCCAACAGCATCTTTTATTTTCAAGTCAATCTTTGGACCATAAAAAGCTCCACCACCTTCATCCACTTCATATTCAAGACCTTCTTTTTCAATAGCGCGTCTTAAAGCAGCTGTGGCAGCATCCCATCTTTCAACCTCTCCAACACTCTTTTCAGGTTTTGTAGACAGATAAGCTTTTATATCTTCAAAGCCAAAACTATGTAGCATATGTAGTGAAAATTTTAATACTGTTTCAATTTCACTATCCATTTGATCTGGTGTTACAATTAAGTGTGCATCATCTTGTGTAAAGCCCCTTACTCTCAAAAGTCCATGTAAAGCTCCAGCTTTTTCATATCTGTAAACAGTACCAAGCTCTGCCCATCTACAAGGGAGCTCTCTATAGGAGTGCTTCTTGTTATTATAAATCATAATATGGAAAGGACAGTTCATAGGTTTTGCATAATAATCAGCTTTATCCATGACCATAGCAGGATACATTCCTTCTTTATAAAAATCTAAGTGGCCACTAGTTTCCCACAACCAAGCTTTTCCTACGTGAGGGGTAAAAACCATTTCATAACCATTTTTATAATGTTCAGATCTCCAAAAGTCTTCAATAGCTAATCTAATTCTAGCTCCTTTAGGGTGCCAATAAACTAAACCAGGACCTGCTTCTTCATGAAATGAAAATAGATCAAGATCTTTACCAATTCTTCTGTGATCTCTTTTTTCTATTTCTTCTAATTTTAGAAGATAAAGCCTTAAATCTTTTTTATTTGTCCAAGCTGTTCCATAAATACGAGTTAGCATAGGATTAGATTCTTTACCTCTCCAATACGCTCCAGCAATACTCATTAATTTAAAAGAATCTGTTCTTAGTTCTCGTGTTGAATTAACATGTGGGCCTCTACAAAGATCTGTAAAGTTTCCTTGATTATATAAAGATACAACTTCATTTTCATCAATTGCATCTAATAGCTCTAACTTATATTTTTGATCACTAAACTTTTCTCTAGCTTCTTCTCTAGTTACTTCAGTTCTAACAAAATCTTTATCGCTTTTTATAATTTCCTTCATTTTTTCAGTTATTTCATCTAAATCATCATTAACCAATTGTCTTGGTAAATCAAAATCATAATAAAAACCATTTTCAATTGAAGGTCCAATTGTAATTTGAGCTGTTGGAAACATTTCGAGTACAGCTTCAGCCATTACGTGTGCCATTGAGTGGCGAACTCTAGCTAATTTTTCTTCAGCACTTAATTTTTCTGCCATAATTTATTCTCCTATTTTAAATAACAAAAAAAGCTATTATGTCTTCATCTTTATAAATAATGACATAAATCATCAATTACAAGGACGAAGGCATAATAGCTTCCGCGGTTCCACCTTGCTTCCTTTCCTATAAAAGAAAAGACGCTTAATTTGTCTCATAACGCAGAGAATACGGCTTCCTTAATAGATATATATCATTAGGGACGCAGCTCCAAAGGGGTTTTCACAAAAAAGTTACTCAGTATTTTCCAGCCAAAGAATACTTTCTCTCTAATAGCACTTTCTCTTGTTACTCGTCTTTATCATAGCCTTTATGCTAAAAATATGCTCTTTTTAGTATGAGATGTCAAGTATAATATTATTTAAAATAAGAATTATAGAGTATTAGAGTAAACTTTTTTAGTTTTGCAGTTTTAATTCAAACTATAGAGATAAAGAAAATTCTATCCATTTATTCAATTGAACAAAGCTTCATTTAGAAATAGAAATGGATAATAAAATTTGCTAATTATAATTATCAATGATAAACTAGTTGTTATGAAAAAATTAAAAAAACTTTTATTGGTTCTTGCCATTATATTAGCAACTTTAATAGTTGTAATTGGCTCTTATGTTTTATATGTTGTTTTACAATATTCTCGTATTGATGATAATATTTCCATAAATGTGGACAATGAAGTTAGTCAATCAATCCTCATAACAGATAAGCAATATACTATATCCACCTATAATATTGGATTTGGAGCTTATAGCCCTGACTATAGTTTTTTTATGGATACTGGGGTAATGAAAGATGGAACACCTGTTAGAGGAAAATCGGGTACAGGTAAGAGTAAAGAAGAAGTTAATTATAATACTCTAGGTGCAATAGAAGAAATAAAAAAACTTGATTCTGATTTTATCATTCTTCAAGAAGTTGATACCGATAGTACTAGAAGTTACCAAATCAATCAAAAACAATTATTTGAAGAAGCTTTTTTAGACTATTGTAGTACTTATACTCCAAATTTCCACTCGTCCTACAGTATGCTTCCGATTAATGATCCTCATGGTATTGCAAATACAGGATTACTCACTTTTGCTAAAGTAAATATTGATAGGGCAGTTAGAAAAAATTATCCTGTATCTGATGCTTTTCCAGCAAAATATTTTGATTTAGATAGATGCTTTACGGTTAATTATGTAAAGGTGGAAAATAATAAAGATTTGGTAATAATAAATAGCCATATGAGTGCTTATGATAAAGGTGGTTTGATTAGGAAAAAACAATTAACCTTGTTAAATACATTTATGGAAGAAGAATATAATAAAGGAAATTATTTAATTGTTGGTGGTGATTTTAATCATGCTTTAGGATCCGATATTGTCGAAGCTTTTACCTCAGAACAAGAGATTCCAAGTTGGGTAAATGTTTTAGATGATTCTGATTTAGTGCCATTTATGAGCATTTGTAAAGCTGAGAATAGATTTGAAGTTGCAACCTGCCGTAGCTCAGATATCCCATATGAAAAGAATGTAAACTATGTGAGTGTTATTGATGGCTTCCTTGTTTCAGATAATATAAGTGCAACTGCAATCAATATTGAAACAAACTTTGCTTATAGTGATCATCAACCTGTAATTATGACTTTTGATCTACAATAATAAGTAAAAGTCTCTAAAACTTTAAAAAGGACGAATCCTCATTATTTAAATAAGGTCGTCCTTTTTTGTTTGTAAAAATTATTAAAACAATTTTTTTGCAATTATAGCTGCAAGTTCTTCAAGCAATTTTATTTCATCATCTTTAAATCTACTAAAAGATTTTGAATCAATATCCAATACTCCAAAAACTCTAGATTTAGTTATTAAAGGTATCACTAGCTCACTACAAGTATCACTTTCACAAGAAATATGATTATCATACAAATGAACATTATCAACATTAATTGTTTTTTTTTGTGAATAGGAGTCTCCACATACGCCTTTTGTAAAAGGAATTTTTTCACATGCTATATTTCCTTGAAATGGACCTAATACTAAAAAAGAATCTTTTTTAAGATAAAAGCCAATCCAAGAAATTTCATTTAACAAGTTTTTCAAAAAGGCAACTGCATTTGCTAATGAACTATACCTACTTTCAAGAGTACCGTCATAACTTTCTAACAAGGCCTCTAATTCTTTTTGTGTATCCATATATACCTCACCGATATAAAATATACATTAATAAGAGCTTGGTCAATAAAAAGTTTCTCTTTTCATTGCTTTAGCAATTGCCTGAGTATTTCCATTTCTAAGCTTCAGGGCTACTTTTGGTTTTACGATAGTTCCAGGGCCATTTATACAACCACCTTCACAAACCATTATTTCAACAAAGTTGCCTTTTGAAGGGATTCTATCAATTACTTTTAAAGTTTTTACTACTTTTCTATCAAGTCCATTAATCTTATATCCTTTAACAATAGAGGAATCTTCCATTCTCTTTAATACACAGGTTGTAGCACCTTCACTTATAGCAAATTCACGACAGTCTTCAAAACACCCTGTATTTCCCAAATCATCTTCTACTAATTCTTTAACATCTATTTCTTTAGCTACAAACATAGAAGCAAGTTCATTAAAGGTAATAACTCCATCAATAGTTTTTAATTTGGTGGCTTCTACTCTTTTTGCTAAACAAGGTCCAATAAATACAATTTTATCATTTGGATTTTTTTCTTTAACTAGTTGAGCGGTATAAGCCATGGGGGACAATGTATCGCTTTTTATAGCTTTTAAATTTGGTAAATGCTTTTCAACTAATTCTACATATGCTGGGCAACAACTAGTACTCATTAGTTTATCCCCTCGATTTATTCTTTCTTCTAGCTCTTTGGCTTCTTTTATACTTGTTATCTGTGCGCCTTCACTCACTTCAACAACGTCATCAAAGCCCAAAAGTTTTAAAGCCGCCTTTATTTGACCTAAATTCCCTGGAAATTGACCATCTATAGCTGGTGCAATAATGGCTGTGACTCTATCTTCACTTTTTAGCATTTCTAAAACTGGGAAAATAGCACTTCTTTCAACAATAGCTCCAAAAGGACAACTTCTAGAGCATTTACCGCAACTTATACATTTTTTATAATCTATTTCTACAAAACCATTAGCATTTTTTTTAATAGCATCAACTGGGCACGAGCTCTCACAGGGAACTGGTATATGTAAAATACTGTTAAAAGGACATACTTCTTGGCATTTCCCACATCTAATACATTTATCCTGATCAATATTAGCTTTCCCATTTTTAAAATAAATTGCATTGGTTGGGCAGTTTGCCAAACAAGGTCTAGCATAACAACTTCTACATGCATCACTAATAATATACTGATCTTTTGGACAAGCACTACAGGCTGTACTAATTGTAGTAAGAACAGGAAGAGGTTTCATTTTACTTGCTTGAATTTCTCTATAAAATTGACTAAGAGGTTTTATTTCATCGTCATCTTTTTCAAGATTAACTCCTAAAAAAGCTAAGATTCTATAGCGAATCATGGCTCTTTCTTTGTAAATACAACATCTACTTGGATCCGTATCTTTGCCAATAATCCAAAAAGGAATTTTATCTATATCGTTTTCTAATGTTCCATTAAAATAACTTTTTAGAACGGTTGCATAAACTCTGCTTTTTAAAAAGGTAAATTGGTTATTTATTTCTAGCATAAAAGGCCTCAGTTACAATTTTTTTTAGTTTCACTGGAGTCATATCCCCATAAATAATATCATTTATCATTACAAAAGGAGCACCTTCTTTTCCACTTGATTTACAAGCATTAAAACAAGAGGTTCCCTCAACTTCACACTTTTCAATTATTTCAGGATCAATAAAATCATTATAAAGCAAAAGGTCTGCTCCCCCTTGTACAAAACAAGAGGTTCCTACACAAATTTTAATATTCACTTTTTTACTCATTTTTCTCTCTCTTTTTTATATATATTCTATAGATGTTTCTTTTAAATAATTATCTTCAATAGCTCGTCTTAATCTTGCAATTAAAGTCCTTCTTATCCCTATATCTACAGGAATACTTGGATCTTGGTGAGCTTCATTTATTTTTGTTCCAACAATAAAATGTACTTGATCACTATCGAGTATCAATTCTATATATCTTTTTACTGCATCATTTAACAACTCATTCATTGGTACTTTTTTTTCTAAGGTATAAACAACTTTTGATAAAGTTAGCATTCCCTCTGTCACCAAATCCATTCCTTCCATAATTGATAAGGGAGGAACTTCTTTAGAGTAAGAGGATAAGTCAACACGAACTTTTTTGTTTAAAATTCTTGATACAATTAAGGCTGTGGTTCCACCTGAGATTATTTTCTTTCCACTAAATTCATTTATCTTTTGACATAAAAGATTATCAGACTCACTTAAAAAAGGAGGGCCGGTTACTATTAGAGTTCTTCTAGGTTTTCTTATATAAATACAACAACAGGTAATATCATCTTTTGAAGCAAAACCATCTAAATTTAAAGCCTTATTTACAATAGTTTTAGTTAAAGCTCTACTGCTTATTGATGGATTATTTTCCAATACTTTACTTACAAATTCTTTCACCCCGGACAGTCTCCAGCCAAGTAATTTAGAGATTCCCATTCCAGCTTGAGTTATTCCATCACTAAAGATTATTAGTCTGTCTCCTACTTTTAAATTAAATACGTTATGTATTATTTCTTCTTTTTTAAAAGCTTTTGCTCTATTTAATACATTTACATCACCAACCCATTCAATATTATTAGAATTTCTAAAATATAGAGCTCTTGGATTGTCATATTCTAAAAAATTAACTTGAATATTTGAATTTAAAGAATTGTAGCGAATATCGGCAATGGAAAAGGTGGAATAACTTATTTTCCTCTCTTTACAGACAGGAAGAGTGTCCATAATAATTTTAGCAGAATGTTTTAAATCCATTGGAGAAAAGCTTAATTTCTTTGCCATGTTAGCTGTTAGAGAAGCTAATACATTTGCTTTTACACCAGAGCCTAAACCATCACTTAATACTGCAACAATTTGATTTCTCTCTGGATTTCTTTTTTGTAAAAAGACATCTCCGCCTATTTTTTGGCCATTTTTGTAAATTTGACTATAATCTATATCAATAAATATATCTTTCATTTCAAACCTTTAATAATTGTTCTTATTATTTTGATTGTCGGAGGGAACATCAAAAGCTTCAATTAAAGAGTTTAATGTTATTTCTGTATCAGCAGCATTTTCTCCAAGTAAAGAGGCTATTTGTTGAACTGTCTCTAAACTTTTTTGAATAACTACTTCTGCCTTTTTTACTACAGTTTCTCTCCTAACAGTGGAACTTGTAATATCATCAAACATAGCTCCAACTAAATGGTGCTTATTAATTGAGAAAAAGGTTACTTTTAAAAACATCTCTTTGTATTTTATTCTTACTTGTTTGGAAGCTTCTTTGTTAAATTGTTGTTTAAATCTTTCTTCAAAAGGAACAAATTGACTAATTGAAATTCCTTTGATTACTTCGAGTGCTGCATTATCCATCTCATAGTCTACATTTGCAAATAATTCAAAGAATTTTGCATTACAATCGATAATATTTAAATTTTCATCAACAATTACGACACCCATTGGAATTGTTCTAAGGAGAACATCCATTTTATTTTGAGCTTCTTTTCTCATTTTAGTTACACACATTTCAACTTCAGCCATTCCATCTAAATATGCAATTGCCATATCTCTACAAGTTGAATATCCACAGCCTCCACAATTTATTTCATCTTCAATATGGATTTTACCTAATTCTCTGAGTGCTTGTTTTATTTGTATTTCACTATATATTTGATTATCATAATGTTTTTCAGTCGTAGTTATTTGATCGACTTTAAGGATTTTATAACCAAGTTCAACAACTTTTTTTATATAATCTTTAGGTGGTTCAAATAAATTGTCTTCGTGGAGTCTTTTTCTAGTATATCCTGTTGTAATATGCTTTTTATTAGATAAGGCTTTATTTTTTTGTGTAGAAGGTCCGTTGATACAGCCTCCATCACAACTTAACAATTCTAAAAATTGATGATTTTCACAGTTAACTAAATTATCTAAAGTAGATTTTATAGCCATATTACCTGAAATTGCTATTGAATTGTCTTGAAAGAAATTATCTCCGCCTTCAAAAGAAGCTATCATTCCACCTTCCACACTATAAGCTGAGGTGGTTGCGGCTTTTGCTGGAGTAAATTGTGGATACTCTTTTTGACTTAAGAATAAAGACTTGTTAATATTATCTAAATCAAGGTTTTCTTGTTCTAACCAAAGTCGTAATTCTTCAAAAGTAAGAGCGAAATTTGGATATCCTGGCCATTCATCAGCTTCCCATTTTTTAGCAATACAAGGGCCAATAAAGACAATTCCAATATCTTCTCCATATATTTCTCTAAGGTAGGAACAATGAAGTTGTAAGGGAGAGGGTATTGGGGCTAATTGGTTTTCAAGAGTTGAATAATATTTTTTTACAAGTTGAACTACAGCGGGACACGCTGTAGAAATCCAAGGTGTTTCAATTTTATTAGCCCTATATTCATCAACTGTAGCACTTACTAAGGCAGCACCTATAGCTGTTTCACTGGTAGAGTCAAAGCCTAATTTTTCTAAAGCTATTAATAAAGCAGCTTCTCTATCTTCAAATTCACTGCTATGGGATGGGGCAAGAGAGCATATAACTTTTCTATTGCTCTTCATAAACAATTGAACTCTCGCCAAATCTTTTCGAACTTTCTTAGCATTTGCGGGGCAAACATCTACACATATTCCACAGTAAGTACATCTATCATGGATTACAACAGCATTGCCTTCTTTAACTTGAATAGCTTTGGTAGGACAAGCTCTTACGCATTTGTAACAGTCCCTACATTGTGTTAACTCTGTATATATTGGATGAATCATTTTTTAACCTCGAATTTTACTTTTTTAATTCTTCTTGAATTAAATCAATAACACATTCGGGATTAATATTTTCATAATCCTTATTGTTAATTCTAATAATTGGACCAGCACTACATCTGCCCAAACAAAGATGCCCCTCAACTTCAATTCTATCTTGATATTTTTTTTCACTGATGAAAGATTCTAATAATTCTAATGTTTTAGAATTACCACGTGAAAAACATGAACTTCCCATACAAAGTTCTACTTTTACAATTTTCATTTTTTATTCCCCATGCAATATTCTTATAATACTTTTTCAATATGGGGTCAAGGGATAATAAAATAAAAACCTGTTTTTGTATAAATATTAGACAAACTTCTTGTATTAATTAATAAAATTATAAAAATTGTAAATAACAATTGATTAATATTAAAATAATAATCTAATTATAGCATATAATGTGATTTTCATCACATTATATTAAACTACCACAAGGCCAAATTAGGGTTATTTTTATCTTTAATAATATTAGATCTAAGCTTTGCAGAAAGCACAGCAAATTGTGTTGCTAAATCAGTTCGTTGAACTGCAATGTTTTCCGGTAAGCATAAATCTTTTGGTACAAAACTCCAAATAGCTTGAATTCCACATTTTACCAATAACTCTGCACAAGTTTGTGCTTGAGAAGCGGGTACTGTTAGAATTGCAATACTGATACCATTGAGTAAAATATATTCCTCTAAGGCTGTTAAAGGCTTAACACTTAACTCTCCTATGGCTTTTCCAATAACCTCTTCCTTTTTATCAAAAGCTGCTACAATTTTAAGGCCATAGTTTTCAAAACCTTTGTAGCCAACTAAGGCTGATCCTAAATTACCAGCACCAATTAAAATTGCATCTGTGGAATTATTCCAGCCTAAGGATTCAATTAAGGCAAATTGTAATTCATCAATACTAAAGCCCACCTTAGGCTTTCCTTCTATTCCTGAAAAGGCTAAATCTTTTCTAACTTGAATAGGATTAAGTCTTAAATCATTGGCTAAAGTAGTTGCACTGACACTTTTTAGTCCATTTTCTTTATATTGTTTAATTAAACGGATATAAGAAGGAAATCTTTTTATAGTTGGAATTGGTATTTTATGTTTCATTTTGTTCCTCTTTTTAAATATTCTTCAATTTCATTGATAACAAATGGGGGGGTTGATGTTCCTGTTGCAAGACCAATTACTTTGTAATTGAATAATTCTAGAGGAACCTCTTCTTTATTGCTTACCAAATAAGTTTCAACTCCTTGGTTTTTACAATAATTATAAATACCTCTTGTATTCGAACTATTTTTACCACCTACAACAATTATGCAATTACATTTCTTAGAAAGCTTTGCAACGGCATTACGTCTTCTCTGGTTACTATTGCACAGTTCATTGGCAAATTCGATCTCAAGGGTATTTTTATAAGCAAAAGTTTCTAGGGCATTTAATATTTCTCTACTCATTCCACTTGGGTAAGTAGATTGCATAACAACAAACAAATTATTGGTTATGGGTATATTAATTATATCTTCAATATCACTAATTATAACTTTTTCATTTGTGGTTTCAACACTTTTTAAAGTTAAGGCTTCTGGATGGGTTTGGCCTCCAATAACAACAATGGTTGAGGTAGCTGGAGCTTTTTCAACTATTGTTTGCTCTGTAAGGACTATTGGGCAAGTTGCATCATAAATATAAAAGTTATTATCTAAAAATAATCTTCTCACTTTATCACTCACTCCATGTGCTCTAAGTACTACTATTCCAGCTTCTACCTTAGTTGCATCTTCTTCACCAATAATAACAACACCTTTTTGTTTAATATTTTCTACAACTTGAGGATTGTGAATTAAATAACCTAAAGAATAAACTCTTAAATGCAATTCGTTTCCTAGCTTGATTGCTTCGTTTATAATTGATACGGCTCTAGAAACACCTTTACAATAACCAATCACCTCAGATCTAATTACTTCCATACTTACCACCTACCTCAGTATAAATTATAATTCAATGTTTTAAAAGAAAAAAGCCACAAGAAATTTCTTGTGGCTCATATAATTAAATATATAGATTATTTAATCTTTTTCTTTTCTTTAACATGTTCACCACGACTAATCCAGAATAGGAAAGAAGGAGCGAGGAAGTTAGAAGAATAAGTACCAACAAAGATACCAAATATAAGATTAATAGCAAACAATCTAATTGTTCCGCTAGCTAATAAAGCAAGAGGCAATACAGCTAATATTGTAGTAGTACTTGAAATAATAGTACGGGTCAAGGACTGAGTAACACTATGTTCGATAACGTCTTTAAATGGTTTGTCTTTCATTAAACCACTGTTTTCACGAATTCTATCGAAAATAACAATTGTAGCATTAAGTGAATAACCAATAATAGTTAATACCGCAGCAATTGTTGTACTAGATACTTCAAATCTAAATAAAGCAATAAAGCCTAATAACAATAATACATCGTGAGTTAAAGCAATAAGGGAAGATAAAGCATAGGCCATTCTAAATCTAATCCAGATGTAGAATAAGATTAATACCATAGCAACTAATACTGCTAAAAATGATCCAAAAATCAAAGTTTTACTAAATCTAGGACCAACGAAATTACTCTCTAGTACAACAAAACCTTTATTATAGGCTTTTGTAAAGTCGTTTGAAATGGATTTTTCCATACTAGATTGAGTATCACCTTCATTTGTTCCAAGTTTTATTTGAAAGATTTGATTGATTTCATTTCCAACAGTTTGAACTTGAACGCTACCTAAATCTGATAAAGCAGCTCTGATTTCATCAATAGAAACAGTACCTGTAGTTGCAAAATTTAAATCTGTTGAAACAGCTGACAGTGTGGCAGGAAATCCATAACCTGATAATATGCTATCAGTTGCAAAATTAGCATTGCTAACATCAGATTTAATTCCTTCAATAGTTTCTAAAGCAGGGCCTAAAGCCCCTGCTGTAGGATAGTCAACACTTTTAAAAGTTGTTGTAACTACACCATTTTCGCCTCTTTCTTCAACAATTAAATTTCCGTTACTTACAGAAACTAATACATCTTCAGCTCCCTTATATGTTAGGGAAAGGCCAACTGGTGCTACTTGAATTCTTTGGCTTAAGCCACTATCAAAGTCAATACCAGTATTAAATCCACCATTAAAAATGAAGGATCCAAAACCTACAACTAACAATACAATTGAGAATGTTAACGCCATAAAGCGTGTTTTAATAACAGGAAGATTGGTTTTCATTATTTTTTCCTCCAGGTTATTTGTAATTTGGCGCCTTCACGATCGGTGACAGTAGCATCAAAAATTAAGTGAGATACAAATAATGCAGTAAATAAAGAACTGATAATACCAATAGCTAGTGTATTAGCAAAGCCTTTAACTGCGCTTGAACCTAATTGAGATAGAACTAAAGCTGCAATAATGGTTGTAATATTTGCATCCATAATTGTCCAAAAAGCTTTTTCAAAACCTGCTTTAATTGCGGCTTGAGGACTCTTTTTAAATCTTAATTCTTCTTTTATACGTTCAAAAATAATTACATTTGCATCAACCGCCATACCTAAGGTTAGAATTAAACCAGCTATTGAAGTTAGTGTTAAAGTAAATTTAAATGCTGACAAAACTGAAAGCATAATTAATAAGTTTAATACCAAGGCTAAGGTAGCTATTAAACTACTATAACTATAGTAAATAAACATAAATACAACAACTAAAGCTACCCCAATCGCAATTGCATTAAGTCCAGCTGAAACAGCATCTTCACCTAAAGTTGCACCAACAGCTTGTTGACTTGATACAATCAATTCAATAGGAAGAGCTGCAGTTCTAAGTACAATAGCTAAATCAGCAGCTTCTGCTTGGCTAAACCCTGAAATTTGAACATCTTGACGAATTGGCTCGTTAATTGTTGCGATAGATTTTACTTTACCGTCCATAACTACAGCCATGGAGTCTCCAACATGGGTTGATGTAAATTTGTAGAAAGCATCACCACCTTTAGCGTCCAAATGGAAATTAACTACAGGTTGAGCTGTAATTGAATTTGTTCCTGTTTGAGCACTTTCTAAGTGGATACCATCTAGACCAATTTCAGAATCTAAAACTACAAAATTTTTCAATTCATCGATTCCATAAGAATCTTTTACATAATAACCAACAGCTATTTTACCAGCTGGTAGGAATTCTGGTTGTTTAATTTCACCAAGCTCTGAATAAACATCAGTTGGATTTTCTTCAAAATATGTATTTAATTCATTGGTTAATTCTTGATCAACTACTTGGAAAAGTAAAGAACCCTTACCTTGTAGGAAAGAGTTTACTCTTTCAGGATCTGCAGCACCAGGAATTTCAATTAAAATTTGATCGTTTCCTTGAAGTCTAATTTCAGGCTCACTTACACCAAATTGGTCAATACGATTTTGAAGAATTTCAATATCTTGAAGGACCAAAGTATTTATTTCATTTGAACTTGCGGTTTTCCCATTTTTTTCATTGTAAGCAGCAATGTCAGCATCTAATAAGATACTCATACCACCACGCAAATCTAAACCTAATTGTAATACACTATCGCTTAAGTTCTTTACTTCTAACAAAGAAGTCCTATAATGCTGCTCGATACTATCAAACATATCTTTTTCATTATAGAAACCTGCACAAAGATTTTCAATTGTCCATTTTGAAGGGGCATCTTTGCTCATTTCACGATAATTTATCTTAGCAATTGGCTTTAAATAAGAATACTCTGCTGGTATTTCAACAGATGCATCGCTTATAACTAAGCTTTTTATTGCACGAAGTTCTCGAGTAGCCTGTCCACGCGCATACTCTCTAATTTGCTCATTTGAGCCACTCGCGAGATCTTTTGTTTCCTGGGGTACGATTGTATACCACTTAAAAGTTGGATATAGGAAATAACCGCACATTAGTAATACCAAAAGAACTATGATCCATCGATCACGTTTTTTCATAATATTCTCCAATAGTAACTTATGTGATATTTTTAATTTTCTTTTTTATCTGCTGCTACTTCAGTAGTTTCAGCAACTTTAGTTTCAGTAGCTTTAGTCTTAGCCTTTGCTTTAGTTTTAGCTTTTGGTTTTACTTCAGCTTTTGATTTTACTTCAGCTTTTACTTTTGTTTCAGCAACTTCAGGTTCTACAGTTTTGTCTTCAACTTCTTTTGCAACATTTTCTGATTTTGCTTTGTTTTTAGCTGATACTTTTGCACCACCCTTTTTTGAAACTACATTACTAATTGCTGATTTTGTAAATTCAATTCTTGAATTATCATCAACTTTTACTACAATAGTTTGTTCTCTAATTGCAACAACGGTTCCATGAATCCCACCAATTGTAACAATTTTATCCCCTTTAGCAACTGAAGAAATCATATTTTTTGCATCTTTGTCACGTTTTCGTTGAGGACGAATAATTAAAAAATAGATAATAACAATTATTAACCCAAAAGTAATAATTGATGTTGCCATAGACCCGGCACTAGAAGTACCTGCGGCACCTGTTGTTCCCATTAATGCTAATAATGAATTCATTTAATAAACCACCTTTTATAATACATTTTATATTATTAAGTCAAAAAGATACATCAAGTATTGAAAATATAGAAAAAAATTCAACACCAATGCAAAATAAAATAACATGTTAAGTTAATTATAGTCAAGATTTAAATTTTGTCTATGGGAAATATAATATAAGGACTTCGATTTAAGAAGTCCTTATATCTTTAGTATAAGCGAGAAGATTACATCATGCCGCCCATACCGCCCATGCCACCAGCTGGTGGAGCCATAGAAGAGGCTGGTTCAGGAATATCTGTAATTGCACATTCTGTGGTTAAAATTAATTGAGCAATAGATGCTGCATTTTGTAATGCACAACGGGCTACTTTCATAGGATCGATAATACCATTATCTACCATATTAACCCATTTCATTACATTTGCATCAAAACCAATGCCTTTTTTATTGTTTTTACATTTGTCAGCAATAATTGAACCATCAACACCAGCATTTTCAGCAATTTGGCGAATAGGTTCTTCTAGAGCTCTTCTAACAATCTTATATCCTACTTGTTCATCTTCAGTTAAGTCATCAAGATTTTTCTTTTCTAAAATATGAGCTGCTTGAATAAAAGCAACTCCACCTCCTGGAATTATTCCCTCTTCAATAGCAGCACGAGTTGCACTTAGTGCATCTTCAACTCTATGTTTCTTTTCTTTTAGTTCTATTTCTGTAGCAGCACCAACGTTAATAACGGCAACACCACCAGCTAATTTAGCAAGTCTTTCTTGAAGTTTTTCTCTATCATAATCACTTGTTGATTCAACAATTTGTGATTTAATTTGAGCAGTTCTACCTTCAATATCGCTCTTTTTACCAGCACCATTGATAATAGTTGTGTTTTCTTTGTCAACTTTTATATTTTTTGCTCTTCCTAACATTGAGATTTCAGCTTTTTCTAAAGTTAATCCAATTTCTTCGCTAATTACTTCACCACCTGTTAATACTGCGATATCTTCAAGCATTGCTTTTCTTCTATCACCAAATCCAGGAGCTTTAACAGCAACAACATTTAAAATACCTCTTACTGAGTTTACAACTAATGTTGCTAGTGCTTCACTTTCAACATCTTCTGCAATAATTAATAAGGGTTTATTTGTTTGAGCTATTTTTTCTAGAATAGGAAGAAGTTCTTTCATATTAGAAATCTTCTTGTCATAAATAAGAACAAATGGATCTTCTAAAACAGAAGTCATTGTTTCTCTGTTGTTACAGAAATATGCACTTAAATATCCTCTATCAAATTGCATACCTTCAACAAAATCAGTTGTTGTTTCAAAAGTCTTTGATTCTTCAACAGTAATAACACCGTCTTTACCAACTTTTTCCATTGCATTAGAGATTTCATCACCAATAGTTCTGTCATTGTTCGCACTGATAGTAGCTACTTGAGATATTTCCTCTTTGTCTTTAATTGGTTTAGACATTTTTCTAATTTCTGCTACTGCATCTATAACAGCTCTATCAATACCGCGTCTAATACCCATTGGGTTTACACCAGAAGCTACACTCTTCATGCCTTCTTTAGTAATTGACCACGCTAATACTGTTGCTGTAGTAGTTCCATCGCCTGCTACCTCATTTGTTTTTGTTGCAACTTCTTTAAGTAATTGCGCACCCATATTTTCAAAGGGATCTTCGAGTTCAATTTCACGAGCTACGGATACACCATCTTTAGTTACAGTTGGTGCTCCAAACTTTTTATCCAATAATACTAGGCGACCTTTTGGTCCTAAAGTTATCATAACAGCACGAGAAATCTTCTCAACACCATTTACTAAAGATTTTCGTGATTCTTCACTAAATTGTAGTTGTTTAGCCATTTTATTTTCCTCTCTTCAAAGTAAATTATTTAAAGTAAATTATTTAACGTAAATTAGCATATCAAAATGCTATTTATAAAAAATACAAATAAATTTATTAATAAGCAAGTCTATATCAAACTTTTTTTAAAAGTGGATGATTATATTAAAATTAAAGAAAACACTGTAGCAAAAAATACACCGAACATATTACTAATAAAATTTACTGTATCATTATTTACAGATCTTATTCCTCTAGCTAAAGGTAATTTTTTTCCATCAACATATTCTTTTTCAACAATCTTATTTTCTGCTTCATCATAAAAATGAGCCTGGATCGTAATTCCTAAAATACTATCAACTATACACCCTACAAACCCAGCTAAGGTTACAATTGCCAAAAAGGAGATTGTATTGAGCGATGGTTTATAATATATAGAATACCATAAAATGGAAACCAAGAAAGAACCTATCATACTAGCTAGTGTTCCTTGAAGAGAAACACCCCCAGATAATCCTGGTTTTAAAGGTTGTCCTGTTAATATAGAAAAAGTTTTTGATTGAGATAACATTCCAACTTCACTTGCAAAGGTATCACTTACAGCTTCTGCAACAGAGGCCCCAAACATTATCAATATTATAGGGTGTGGATAAAACAAATATATTGCAGCAAGAATAAAACCAACTCCACCGTTAGCAAAAACTTGAATAAAGTCCCTTCTACCTGATTTTTCTTGAATTTCTATAGCTTCAAGATAAATTTTATTATTTTTATTTAACTTTGATAATATAGCGGCACCTATAACAAAAAATAGATATACGGCCAAACCTCCAAATCCAAAAGCTAAAATAATTATCATCCCTAATGAAAATGCAGCTATATCTCCACCAATAGTCATTTGGTCAAGAAAATATGCAACTATTGCTAAAACAAGAAGGATTAAAATAATCCAAAGATAAAAATAATTTAATGATAAAAAAAACTTATCTATAAACGACGCTATAGAACTTGGATCAGCACTACTTAAAAATCTGCTCATTAAACTAAACCTCCAGCAATCAAAGCACACAACAATGGAACACTAATATTATCGAAACCTAAGGGAGTTATTACTTCAACTAAGGCAGCGGCAACACTTATTAATATGGAGGAAACAATTATCAAAGAAAAACTTGCATCACTCATAAAACTTAATATTACAAAACTACAAATAAAACAAACCATGCACATAAAAAAACTGCCAAAGTAAGTTTTACCGCCTGTGGGTAAGGGGATTTTCTTTTTCCCCCAAAATTTACCAACTATTGCTGCTAAACCATCTCCATAACCCATGCAAAACACTCCAATTGTTGCTGCATAAATATCAAGTGTCCCTAAATATGAAAACAATATAAGTATTATCAATGAAAATGGATAATAAACAAGCCCAAAATTTCTATTCTTTTGTGGACATCCAATAGGTTTTCCTAATTTTGGATAAAAAATAAACAAAGAATTGATAAATAAAAAGGCTAATGGACCAGCTACAGCTACCAAAGGGTCCTCAATAAAAACAATTAAAATTAACCACCAATTGGCTGATAATATATGAATTATCTTTCTTATAACCTCATCGCTTATTTTTGTTTTTTTCTTCATTATTATGGCAATTGATAATACAATACCAATATAAACTATTGAAATTAGCAATCCAATGCAATTTGTATTCATAATGAAATAATGCCAATTAGTTGTTTATTTTTCAAGCCTATATACAAAGAATACCCTAATTTTAATCCTTCTTTTTACTTCAAATTATAGAAAAAATATATTAAATTCAAATAATTTTGAGATAATCTCAATTCTTTTTTTATTCTTTATATATAATAACTATATCTTGTCTTTATTATCAAATCATTGTATATTTATACAGAACAATTGCATGGAATTTAAGGAGTCAATAATGCGAGAACGCCATACTAGACTTAATCTTGTAAAAGAATTAATAAAAAATAACAGAATAGATAACCAAGATGCACTATTAGAGATGCTAAAGAAAGAAGGCTATTCTGTAACACAAGCTACCCTGTCTAGAGATTTAAAAATGTTAAAAGTTGGAAAAATTTCAGATGGTTGGTCTGGATATTATTATGCTTTACCAGAAAATGATTTGATTAGTGAATCGGAAAAGAGCTATATCCAAGATGTTAGACGTGGAATATTATCTATTGAGTTTAGTAGTAATTTTGGTGTTATAAAAACAAGAAGTGGTCATGCAAATAGTGTAGCTATAGCATTAGATATTCTAGCTATACCTGAAATTCTAGGAACACTAGCTGGAGATGATACTATTTTTATTATTCTCAGAGAGGGAATGAGCAAAGAAGATTTACAAGAAAGTTTTAAAAATAGAATACCAGATATTCAAGAATAACAAATTATTTAGGGCTTTGATTAAGTTCAAAGCCATTTTTATTGAAATTTTTCTCATCAATTTGTAATATAACTGCAATAGGAGTCCAACTATGAAATATAAGAATTTAACGGATCTTGCTTCATTTAAAAAATTAGCTAAAATTAAGCCTTTTGATGTAAAAAATGGTTTAAATCAAAAAAGAATTGAAAACTATCAAATCAAAGGTGGAGCTAACTTAAATTATTCTTATGCGACTATGCCTGTATCTGATGAACATATTGGAGTTTTTCAACAATTATGTGAAGAACACTCTCTAATTGAAAAATATAAACAAATCTTAAATGGTGCAATAATGAATACCGGAGAAAATAGAGCTGTTCTTCATCATTTATCTAGAGGCCAATTACTTGATAATGTTATCATAGATGATGAAAATAAAGGTAACTTTTACAAAGAGCAACTACTAAGAATTAAAGAATTCTCTAAAAAAGTTAGAGATGGTGAAATTCTTGGATCAACAAATAAAGCTTTTACTACTGTAATTCAAATTGGAATTGGTGGCAGTGATCTTGGCCCTAGAGCCTTATATCTAGCCCTAAAAGGTTATGCCTTAGCTCAAGGTAAAAAAATTATTGATGCTAAATTTATTAGCAATGTAGATCCTGATGATGTTAGCGATGTGATAAAAGATATTGATTTTGAAACAACTTTATTTGTATTGGTATCAAAAAGTGGTACTACTCAAGAAACATTAACTAATAGAGATTTAGTTTTTGATGCATTAAAATCTTGTAAGGCTAAAGGCTTTGATCCAAGTCGACATATGATTGCTGTTACTAGTAAAACTAGTCCACTCGCTAAAAGCAAACAAGTATTAGATGCCTTCTTTATTGATGACTACATTGGTGGTCGCTACAGTTCTACAAGTGCAGTTGGTGGTGTAATTTTATCAATTGCTTTAGGATTTGAGACTTTTAATCACTTATTAGAAGGTGCAAATGAATCAGATAAGAATGCACTAAATGGGAATGTTTTAGAAAATATTGCCTTATTAGATGCCTTAATTGGAGTTTATTTAAGAAATGTTTTAAACATTCCATCTACTGCTGTACTTCCTTATTCTCAAGCTCTTTCTCGTTTTCCAGCTCATCTACAACAACTTGATATGGAAAGCAATGGTAAACATGTAAATAGAAATGGCGAGGCTATTGATTATAAAACGGGTCCTGCAATCTTCGGAGAACCTGGAACTAATGGACAACACTCTTTCTACCAATTGTTACACCAAGGTACTGATGTAATTCCTCTTCAATTTATTGGATTTAAAAAAAGTCAATTTGAAAAAGATATAGTTGTTGATGACTCAACAAGCCAAGAAAAATTAAATGCTAATTTAACGGCTCAAATTGTTGCTTTTGCTGTTGGTAAAGATGATGAAAATCCAAATAAAGTATTTGAAGGAAATCGTTATTCTTCTCTAATTTCTGCAGACCAGTTAACACCAAAAGTTCTTGGTGCTCTATTAGCTCATTTTGAAAACAAAGTAATGTTCCAAGGTTTTTTATGGAATCTTAATTCTTTTGATCAAGAAGGCGTACAATTAGGTAAACTTTTAGCTAAAAAAGTATTAAATGGTTGCGAGGGTGATAGATTATTGCTGTCATATTCTAATCTTTTATAAGCAAAATTATAATATTTGTAACTTAAACATAAGGTCTGATTAATTTCAGGCCTTTTTTTGTTAGTTTATAATCATAATATTTTAATTTTGTTGTTTTTCAACAATTTCTAGTCTATACTTATTTCTAATTGCGTTTAGGGAGTTCTGTGTGAAAAAACAAATTAAATTATTATCCTGTTTATTTTTAATTGGCTTATTAT
>CAZJGS010000022.1:0-25366 GCA_964545735.1 uncultured Spirochaetaceae bacterium | reverse complement strand
AAAAAATATCGGATCCTATCAAGTTGATAAAATCCGATAATATTTTAAATTAATCTAAATTATTTGTTTTCTGCAGCACGTTGTTTTTCGTACTTTTCTTTTAATTCAATTGATACACTTTGTGGAACTTTACCATATTTAGCAATTTCCATTGTGAATTCAGCTTTACCTTGAGTTAAAGATCTCAAAACAGTTGAATAACCGAACATTTCTGATAGTGGTACTTCTGCCTCTACAATACAGCTTACGCCTTCTTCTGTAGAAGAAACAATCATACCACGTCTTTGGTTAATTGATCCAAAGATATTACCTTGGAATTCAGTAGGACCAGTAACTTCAACTTTCATGATTGGCTCAAGAATAACAGGTTTGGCTCTTTCATAAGCTTCTCTAAAAGCAGATAAACATGCTGTTTGGAATGCCATATCAGATGAGTCAACTGCGTGCCAAGCACCATCGTTGACACATGCTATAACATTAACAACAGGGAAACCAATTTGAGTTCCTTTCTTCATTGCCATTTGGAAACCCTTATTACAAGAAGAAATATATTCTGAAGGAATAGATCCACCCTTAATTTGATCAATAAATTCATAGTCTTTTGGTTCTTCAGCATCAGAATCATTAACAAGAGGGGCAATGTAACCTGCAACACGTGCAAATTGACCAGAACCACCAGTTTGTTTTTTATGTGTATAGTTGAACTCTGCTTTGTGTGAAATAGCTTCACGGTAAGCAACTTCAGGTTTACCAATTATAACTTCAGCTTTGTATTCTCTTTTCATTCTTTCAACGTATACTTCTAAGTGTAATTCTCCCATACCTTGAATAATAGTTTGGTTAGACTCTACATCTACATAAGTTCTGAAAGTTGGATCTTCTTTTGTAAATCTGTTTAAAGCTTTAGCCATGTTATCGGCAGCCTTTTTATCAACAGGTTCAATAGAAAGAGAGATTACAGGATTAGGAACAAACATTGAAGTCATTGAGTAATTTAAGTCAGGATGACAGAAAGTATCACCTGAAGCACAATCTACACCGAATAGTGCAGCAATTTCACCACAACCACATTCTAGTAAATCTTCCATTTCATTGGAGTGCATTCTAATTAAACGACCAACTTTAAATTTCTTTCTTGAGCGAGTATTATATAATTCATCACCCTTTTTAATTTTACCTTGGTAAACACGAATGTATGTTAATTGTCCATATTGTCCATCTTCTAATTTAAATGCAAGAACAACAGGTTTTAATGTTTCGTCTGAAGGAAGAACTAATTCTTTTTCACCATCATCTAAATCTAAAGCTTTATTTTCTACTTCAGTTGGATTAGGTAAGAACGCACTTACTGCGTCAAGTAAAGGTGGAATACCTTTATTTTTATAAGCTGAACCAACATATACTGGAACCAATTCTAATGCAATTGTTGCTTTACGAACTGCGGCATTGATTAATTCGACAGTTACATTTTCTTCAAGCATAGCTTCCATCAAAGCATCATCAGTCATAGAGACAACATCTAGCATCTCTTCTCTTTTTTCGTTAACTTCGTCCATCAATGATTCAGGAATTTCTGCATCTCTTGCATCAACACCATCTTCTCCAGCATCAAAATAAATTGCTTTCATTTGAACTAAATCAACTACGCCTTCTAACTTTTCTTCAAGTCCGATTGGAATTTGCATCAGAACAGCATTAAGACCTAATTTTTCAATCAATTGATTTTTTACACGATATGGATTAGCACCAGTTCTATCACATTTATTTATAAATGCAATACGAGGTACATTATAACGTTTCATTTGTCTATCAACAGTAATGGATTGTGATTGTACACCACCAACAGAACAGAGAACAAGGATTGCACCATCTAAAACACGTAAGGCTCTTTCTACTTCAATTGTGAAATCTACGTGACCTGGAGTATCAATGATATTAATATCATTTTCTTTCCAAGTAACGTTAGTTGCAGCGGATGCAATAGTAATTCCACGCTCTTTTTCAAGTTCCATACTATCCATTGTTGCACCAACACCATCTTTACCACGTACTTCATGAATTGCATGAATTTTTTTACAATAAAAAAGAATACGTTCTGTAAGAGTAGTTTTTCCGGAGTCAATGTGGGCACTAATACCGATATTTCTCATATTATTCAGGTTGCTCATAAAATAAAACCTCTTATTATAGGATATGTTTTAGTTTCAGGCCACCCTGAAACATTAATTACATTTGTCATGTATTATTAAATTTTTAGCATTACTAGAAACTAATATACCGTGAGGATAATAAAACAAACAACAACTTTTTTCAATCCTTTATGCTAAGTTTTTTTCCATACAATAAATATTATAATTTTTTGAGCTAATTTATTGCCAAAAAATAACATAGGTGATGTTAAAATCTAATAAAAACTGTAATAATAGTACAATTTTTGAACCATTATAACAATATAAATTGAGTTACAATGTAGTCATTTTTTACAACACTCAAGTTTTATTATTTCAAAAACTAAAGTATCCATATTTTTTTAGTATTTTAAATTGACATTCTTTTTATAACTCTTATAATAAGTAAACAGGTTGTTATATGGTAAAAATTTTTGATTTTAATTTGCTTGAATTTGTCGATTCGACAAATGATACATTAATTAGCATAAAAAAAAGTATTAAAGAAAAATATAAATTTGATATGATCTTAGATATTGATAAACTTAATTTTTTTTTACAAAAGAATATAAAAGATTTAGATACCTTAATAAATAGCTGTGCTTACAAGATACCAGGAACTGATGGAGTTAGATCAATTGCTATAACAAAATCTGAAAATGATAATTTCTTAAAATCTTTTTTAAAAAATAAAGAGTTAACACCAAATTTTGTAAAACATTATACATCTGCTTTTCTAAAAATGATTCCAGAGGATACTAGTGAGATTGCAATAGGGGAAGATGGAAGAGAGCTATTAAACAACAACAATATCAAAGTTGCTGTTGAAGAAGCTCTAATAGAAGCTAATATAACTACAATTGATTTACAAATTATACCAACTCCTTTGCTTGTAGCTTATTCTCTCGAAAAAAGAATTCCTGCTATTATGATTACAGCCTCTCACAACCCACCCGAGTACAATGGTATTAAGTTATTTATCGATGGAAAAAAACTATACCCTTTTTCTAAATTAGGTGAATATCAATTAACTTATAATTTCTTTACTACAAAAGAAAAACAAATTAAAAACTTTGATAACCAAATATCTAAAACTTGTTTTCCTTTAAGTATCTTTGATAAAATTTTTAGTGGGATTAATTTTGAACTTGTAAAAAAAACCCTAAACAATACTCCCCTTTATCTTGATTTAGCAAATGGTGCTTTTTCTAAAATAGCTCAAAAATACTTGGGAAACCAAGGAATAAGGACCGTTTCATTGGCTTGTGATTTGGGCCTTAAAAATATAAACAAAAACTCTGGTGTGGCCCTGCTTGAAGATTTACCCTTTAGTGTAAATGAATCTCAAATTCCAACTATAAAGCGTTTGCTTGAAGATGGAAAAAAGTTTGAAAAGAATCTGTATGCCCTTGTCTGTGATGGTGATGGTGATAGAGCTTTTATACTAAAGTACAACAACAAAACGCAAAATGTTACAGTCTTTAATGGTGATATTTTAGGCTATATTATTGCAAAAAACCTTCATAACCCTGCAAGAAAAGGACTATTTTGCTTAACAATTGAAAGTGATTTCGCTCTCTCCTCTATTATAAGGGATCAATTAGGCTGGAGTACTAGAGTAGTTGGAGTTGGAGACAGATGGCTAGTGAATTCTATTAGTGATGATTGTATGTTTGTAGGATGCGAGAGATCCGGCCATGTAATAGTTAAAAATGAAAGCTTTAATCCACCACTCTTAAGTGGAAATGGTTTGTTAACAGGACTACTTGCTCTCCAATTCAACATAGAAAGCTATGAAGTGGGATATAATAAAAAAATAACATCCTTCAACTTTCCATTAGAGGATTTTTATAATGGGTCTTCAACTTGGGAAAAAATAAACAATAAAATATTAGATTTTAAGCAATTCAATTTTGAAGCCTTTAAAATTGAATATGAATACAATGTATTAAGCTTCAAAATAACAGATAAAGATAATAAAGAGATTGGTTTAATATATGTAAGAAAATCGGGTACCGAACCCAAAATATCTATATCTATATCTACACTTAAGAAATATGAAGATACAGCTGATAGCTTGATAAACACTCTTAAAAAAGAAATAAATTATTCAGATATGTAATTTTCAAATCCATTTTGAAGCCAATTATCAAACAACCTTTCGCTGCCCCCAATTAACATCAAATCACAAGAGGGACGTGAATCAAATCTAATTTTTGAATCAAAAGGTTTTGCTAATTTTGAATAACTTCTACAAGTATCTTTAACACCATTTTCAAATATCTCAAACAATTTACCCATATTGCCACAGATGATAAATTCATCAGGATTGAATATGTCTAATAGCAATGCTAAAGCTTCACCCAATTTTTGTTTTGCAAGTTCGACTCTCTCAATAACTTTCATATCATTATCTCTATAGCGCTTAGCCAATTGACAAGCGTATTCCATATTAGGAAGACCCTCTTCTAATAATTTAATTTCATGCAAATCATAAGCAATAGACTCAAGAGGAACAAACAGTCTTAAACAACCATAATGACCACATTTACATTGTCTACTCTCACCTCTTACCTTCATATGGCCGAGTTCACCGGCTATTCCATCTTTTCCTTTGTAAAGCTGATTGTTAATCATAAGCCCCATTCCAACTCCTTGAGTTAAGAATATACTAATTTTACTTGTAGTAGATACATCATCAAAGCCCTGGGAAAGAATAGAAAGGTTAGCATCATTTTCAACAACAATAAATTGATTGTGAAAAAGATCTTGAAGAATAGAAACTATATTTAATCCTTCAAATACTGGATTTGAACAAGATAAAACAATACTGGAACTTTCTAAAAAAACAGCAGCTATTGCACAACAAACACCAATTATAGGGGTAGTAATACCAGAAATTATTTCTTTATTTGCTTGTGCTATTTTTATTTGGATATCAGCTAGAGTATCATTACTTTTTATTTCAAAAGCGACTTTATCAATAATATCATTATTCATATTAACTAATCCCAAATAACCTGTTCTGTTATCGTGAAGGTCTAATACAAGGGAATAAGCAAAATCACCATTAAAACTTAAGCAAGCAGCTTTTCTTCCACCAGTGGATAAACAGTTTTCATCTATTTTTAACAAACCCTTATCAACTAGAATTGACGCAATATTAGAAGATGAGGAAAAACTAAGGCCAGTTTCTGTTGCTAGTTGAGATTTAGTTTTTGAGGGTTGATGCCTTAGCATTTTAAGAATAGAAATTGCATTTAAAACTCTGATATCCATAGTATTCGTTAACTTCTTCATTAATTCTCCCCTAAATATTACTATAATAGTATAATAATATTTTACTAATTGAAACTATAATATAGTATAATAACTCTAATAAGAGTAAAAAGTATAGCATACCTAATAAAATTATATTAAATATGCTATACAAAATAATAAAAACTCTTAAATTATTCCTGCTAAATATTCAGCATTTTTATGGAATATCATATGTAACTCATTATCACTCAAATTCATAAATCTAAAGTTTTTATGTTGTTCTTCTAAATAAATGTAAGCAAAACCTCTTGGCATCCAACTAGAATCTGTTGAGAAAATAATCCTACTTGCTCCAACAGTGTCTATATACTTCTGTTGAACGTCTTGTAAACTTAATTTATAAGGCATCCATCTTATCCATTGGTTGGATCCTGAACTGTCTACCCAAATATTATCACGAGTCCACATTAGTTGAAGTAAATCTTCCATATAAGTACAACCAAAATGAGGAACAATCCATTTTACATGAGGGAATTTCTTAGAAACATCAGAAATTGCATAAGGACTTAAATTAATTCCTGCTGCTGTACCACCGGCTGCTCCAAGTAATCCAAAGTGTATTAATACTGGTTTGTCATATTTTTCACAAACTTCCCATAATGGGTAATATTTCTTATCATTAAGATCTGTTGGAACCATAGGTCCTAAAATCTTATAGCCTATCATATTTTGGTCTCTAAAAGCTTTTTCAAGCACTTCAACAGCATTAGCACTATCTGGATGATGATGAGCAAAACCGTAAAATCTATCTGGATACATTTTACAAATCTTTTCTAGGCGATCATTTCCACCTCCGCTTGTCCAACCAATTTTTTCGATTTTCTTAGCGTCGATATCTTTAATCCATTTTTCAGCCATAACTGCATCATCTGTGCTAGATGGTTCAGGTTTTGGAAAGTTATACGCTTTACGCCATACATCTCCATAATTTCTAACTTCTAATTCTTTAATACTAGATTTTCCAAAATCTACTTTGTCAAATTTTGGATAATCTGGAAAATAATCGCCTGCTACTGGAAAGTGACAATGTAAATCGAATACAGGTATTCCTTGAATCATATTATTTCTCCTTTTTATCCTTTAACGCCTGTCAAAGCTATTCCTTCAATAATTTGGCGTTGGAATATAATGTAAATTATTATAACTGGAATTGTTGCTACAGAGGCCCCTGTCATTATCATTTCCCATTCAGTCGAGAATTCTCCATTAAAAAGAGCTAAACCTACAGGAAGTGTGTACATCTTAGTGGCACTAGAAATGATTAATGGCCAAAGGAAAGCATTCCAGTTACCAACGAAACTAAATATTGCTAAGGCTGAAAGTGCCGCTTTTACCAAAGGCATTCCAATTTGAACCCAAATGGAGAATTCATTCATTCCATCAATTCTACCTGCATCAAAAAGATCATCAGGAAGAGTGTCAAAAAATTGTCTCATTAAAAATGTACCAAAACCAGTCATTAATCCTGGAAATACAATTCCCCAATAAGTATCAACCCATCCAGCTTTGGAGGAAATCAAATACCAGGGTATAATAAGCATTTCGGTGGGAATCATCATAGTAGATAGGACCAAAATGAATATTAATTTTTTACCTCTGAAGTTATGTTTTGCAAAAGTATAACCCATAAGAGAATCAAAAAATAATATAGAACAAGTTACTATTGTACCAGCTATAAATGAATTGATGAACCATCTAGGGAAATAACTATTTGTAAATAATCTTGTATAGTTATCAAGAGAGGGATTACTTACCCATAAAGATAAACTATAAACTTCTCTACCTTGTTTAATTGAAGTACTAAGCATCCAAACAAAAGGAAATAACATCAATAATCCAAAAATAAACAATAATATGGGTCTAATTTTATTTGTTAATGTTCTATCTTTCATTTCTAGTAACCCTCATTTGTATCAGTGTAATTAAAAGTATTATTATAAATAATATTACAGTTAATGCAGAAGCATATCCCATATCAAAACTTCTAAATGCAGTATCATAAATATACAATACAAGTGGTTTAGCAGAGTTTAATGGTCCTCCTCCAGATGATCTTGTCATATTAACAACTTGAGTAAAAATTCTTAAAAATCTAATTGTTCCTGTAATCAATAAGAAGATAAATGAATTTCTCAACAATGGAAGAGTTATGTATCTCAGTGCATTAAAAGCGGAAGCTCCATCGATCTCTGCTGCTTCATAATATTGCTTTGAAATACCTTTAAGGCCTGCCATGAAAATAATCATTTGAAAACCTACACCACTCCAAATTGTAGCAGCTAAAATACAACCCTTAGATTGTTCAACAGAATTTAAGAATTCTTGCATTGGAATACCCATTGAAATAAGAATATTATTAAATATACCTATAGGAGCGGGTTGGAAAAGCCATCTCCATACCCAAGCCACAGCTACCATAGATGTGATATAAGGCATGAAATAAATAGTTTTAAATAAACCACTTCCAATTTTAACTTTATCAATATTATAGGCTAACAAAAAACCAACTAATATGCTTATTGGCAATCCATAAAGCACATAATAAAATGTATTGGATAGTGTTATATAAAATATTTTATCAGTAAATAATCTCTTATAATTATCAAGACCAATCCAATTGGCACTAGCGCTAATTATATCCCAATCAGTAAATGAAAGATAAAATGCATAAAATGTTGGAAGAAATCTAACTAATAAATAAAAGACAACTGGTACTGAAATAAATAAATATGCCCATTTTTCTTTTTCTCTCGCTAAAGTACCTTTTTTTATCTTATTTTTCATATGTTAACATCCTATTTGTTTTAATTACTAAATATATAGCAGGAGAAAAATCCCCTGCTATAATATTAACATACTACTTATTTATCAAAGTATTTGTCGATAACTGCTTGTTCTTCTTTAGCTGCAATATCTACGGATTCTTTAACATCCATGCCTTGTAATACTATTCTATTATAAGCATCGAACATTGCACTCTTTTGAGCTGATTCATCATAGAATACAGTTGCATGAGCATATTCAAGGCCTCTAATGAACGGTCCAAATTTAGGATCATTAGCAATTTTCTCTGCTTGTCCTAATTCCATGTTAGCTGGTAATTCACCAATTTCAGCTAACCAACGTTCCATAACATCAGCACTGGTTAAGAATTGTAAGAATTTTTCTGATGCTACTAATTCTTTACCTTCTGTAAAGCTAGTAATACCATTTGCCCAGAATGAAGCAAAGTTAGATTGCATACCATCCATTGAAGGTAATTCAGCAGTGCCATAATTTAATTCTTCAACTTTATCAAGTGTACCTAAAGCAAAAGAGCCACTTACAAACATAGCACAGGTGCCAGCTTTAAATGCAGTTCTATCATCTTCCATGAATGCTTGACGTCCAGTTTTTTCAACTAATTCAAGATCACTTACAAATTTCATAGCATCATAACCAGCTTGGTTATTATATAAAACTTGAGTTGAATCTTCATTATAAGGAGCGGTTCCCATTTGTCTGTTTAATACTTCTCTAATTACATGGTGGAATTGATTGTCTAAGTTAACACCAAAACCGATTTGTAAAAAGTTACCATTCTTGTCAAATTCAGCTAGGTCTTTACCCATTTCAACAGCTTCTTCCCAAGTTTTAGGAGGAGCAGAATATCCACCTTCAGCTAATAAATCTTTATTGTAGAATAAAGCTAAAGATCTAACTGCAGTTGGAAGTGCATAATAGCTACCATCAAATTTAGCAGCTTTAACTAGTGGGAAGAATTCACTTTCTACTTTAGCAGGAGTAAAATCTGCACCAGTTAATGGTTGTAAATAACCTGATGTTACATATTTTGGAAGCCATCCGTAATAAAGGTTTATTACATTAGGACCTTTTCCACTAGGAACAGATGCTGCAACTTTTGTGTTGTAATCTGCATAAGGGAAAGTTTGTTGAGTAACTTTAATAGTTGGGTTTGCAGCTTCAAATTCACCAATTAAATCATCCATTAGATTTTTCTTAGTTTCATAAAAATACTGCCAATATACTATTTCAGTAACACCCTCTTCTTTCACTTCTTCTTTTTCACCACCAGCAAAAATAGGAGTTAAATTAAAAATTAATAAACATCCTAAAATAATTGCGAAAAACTTCTTGTTCATACAAAACCTCCGTTTATATTTAATACTTTTTATTAAGTAAAAAATCATTTTTGTCTTACTTATTATAAGTCTTATTATAAGTTTGTCAAGAAAATATTGTTATACACTTAACTACCTATATTGCCACGTTTTAACAAGTAAATTTTAGACTAAACTATTATTCTTTTTGATTTGGAAAAGTTTATTACTGACAATAAAATTGAACAAACAACCAAAAACAAACATATTACTGATATAATATTGGGATCATCCCCATCGATGAAAATCCAACTTAAAACAGCTCCCATAGCTGGAATTAAAAAATTCCAAACACTAATTTCATTCAAACTAACTTTTTCATGAGTAATAATTGTATTCCATAAACAACTGCCACCAGCTGTTATAAAGGAAAGATAAATCAGAGAAAAAATCAATTTAGGATTAACTTCCGCTATAATTACCTTATCCCCTAATACAAAAGATAAAAGTAAAATCAAAACTCCACCAATTAAATTAACTACAATATTAACATCTAATATTTGTTTTATATTTACACGTTTTTTTATTATAACAGTGCCAAAGGCATTTGCAAAATTACTTAGTATGAGTAAAACAATACCAATTATAAAAGTATTACTAACTGCAGTTGGTGCTTTTATCTTAGAAAGGGACAATATTACTACCCCTAAAATCCCTAAAAACAAGCTTAATACATTCTTCTTTGTTAAATGTTCTTCCTTTATTAATAAGGTAGCAACAATAACAATAAAAGCCGGAGAACTACCTTTTAACATGGCCACGTAAGAGCCTGGCAAAAAATTTAATCCAATATTATAAATTGTAAAACCTATAAAAGGATTAACAAGAGATAAAAGAATTATATATTTAAAATTACCTTTTAGTGCTTTAAATGGATTTCGCCTTATAAAGACAAAAATCATCAAAGCTGCAATTAGACATCTAAGTCCTGCTAACATTATCGGGGGAAATACTTCTAAGCAAATCTTACCAAATAGAAAAGCGGTACTCCATAATAGATTAGCACTAATTGCATAGAGTAAGATTTTCCTTCTACTCATCTTAGCTTCCTTTATTCAAGCTTTTGTTACAAAATACCTGTCTATTGTTTTAATGTAGTAAGAAAGAATTACTTTACTATATTATTTAATTCTAAAGCACATAATATCAAGGAACTATTAATAGTTCCTTATATTTTAAGTGATAAAAGTTTATTTTAATATCTCTAAAGCTATTCTTAAATTATCTTCACAAAATTGTCTTCTAGAAGGAGCAACTTCATGTTCTCCTGGATTCCACTTACTAAACCAGTATCCAATTCTTCCATCAGAGTTATGTGATAGTAGTAAGTGATGCCAAGCTTTTTCAATTAAAGAAGGATCTCTTTTTTCTTTTTCTGCTTTAAGAATTTCTTCTCTAACCTCAAGTGTTAGATCCCAAATTGGTTTTGCAGCACCTTCGGTGAAAGTTTCAATTTTAGTATTTCCCAAGAAATCTGCTAATTTGATAGTATGATATTCTTTTTGTGAAGCTATTACTTCTTCAATCCATACAGGTTGTACAAAGTCTAAAGCACTTAATTTTGATAAGAATTCATCTAATACTTCATAAGTTTTGTCAAAACCACCATTAAAGAAATCAATAAATACAGTTTCGCCATCTCTCTTAAATAATAAGAACTTATCAGGATGTTGTTCGTGGAATTTTTTAATTCCGTCAATTACTGCATCTACAGGTAATAAACCTTTCATCATTAATTTTAAAAATCTTGCAGGGCAATCAGGTAATTCATAGGCTGCTGCTACTGCTTGAAGAGTTTTTCCATCTCCTATATCTAAGATACAAGGTTGGTAAGGATCATCTTTGATTCCAGCCTTTTTATAACTTTTTTCAACTTGAGAGGCTAATGTAATAATCCATTCAATGTCATGATCGTGTAAAACTGAAGCCATTTCTCCGCTATAAGCAAATTCAGGTGGTAAAAATCCCTTAGTATCTTCTTTTAATATAGCTTTATCATATTCTTTTCCAACTCTTACTTGATGGTCAAATTCTGATCTTATTAACAATTGAGGAATTGGATGTGTGTAGGTATATGTTCCTAATTTAATAACCTTATCTTTGGCTGCAAGTATTTTATCTAAAAAAGCTTTATCTTCTTTTTCAATTATTTCTGAACTGTAACCTGAAACAAACCAATTGGCTTTCATATTATATTTAGCAAACAATTCTAACAAGGGTTTATAACCTTTGTCGATAATTTGTTTTTCCTCACCCACTTCTATTTCGCATCGTTGTATATTTAAATTAAATGCAAATCCAACTTTAAGCATTGAGAGCCTCCAAAGTATTAATCTTTTACTTATTATAAGTCTTTTAATAAGTTTGTCAAGAAAGAACTTTAATTTTTTTGGGATAAAGAAATTAACATTAAAATAATGCCTCTTTATTAAAACTTTTCAAGACAAGCGAGAGTTTATTTGATACTATTTTAAATTATAAAGGTAAACAAAATAATGAATAATAAAACAAAAGGCATTCTTTGCATATTAATTGGCTCCTTCAGTTTTTGCACAATGAATGTATTTATTAGATACAGTGGAGATTTACCCACAACCCAAAAAGTATTTTTTAGAAATATCATTGCAGCAGTTGTTGCTGCTATTATTTTATACCGAGCAAGACAAAAAGTAAGTGTAAAAAAATCTAGTATACTCTCTCTCATAGCAAGATGTGTTTTTGGCTTTATGGCTATGTTTTGCAATTTTTATGCAGTAGATCACCTATCATTAAGTGATGCTACAATAATTGCAAAACTAGGACCTTTCTTTACAATAATCTTTTGTTATTTTTTCTTAAAAGAAGTTCCAAGAGCTTTTCAAATCGGAGGAATATTAATAGCCTTCGTGGGTGTTTATTTTGTAGCAAACCCAGCTTTCAACGATGGTCTTTTAATAAATTATATTATTGCTATCACAGGAGCTGTGTGTATGGGTCTAGCTTATACTTTTCTTAGAAGTTGTTTAAATAAAGGTGAAAACAAAAGTATAATTGTTTTTATATTTTCCCTTTTCTCCTCAGTTATTACTCTCCCATTACTACTTAATTCCTATACCCCAATGACATCTTTTCAATTATTAATGCTACTTGGAGCAGGCTTGAGCGCAACAGCTGGCCAATTTGGCCTAACTTATGCATATTCGTTTGCTAGTGCAAAAGATGTATCTATTTATGATTACTCCCAACTTATATGGGCCGCAATTTATGCATACTTCTTGTTTAATGAACCTTTTATTTTCAGTTCAGTTGTAGGATACATAATAATCACAGGTGCTGCTGCTTATATCTTTTTCAAAGAGAGAAAAATAAAAGATATTAAAGTTATTTAAAATTCACTTTTAAGATTAAAGAATTTCCCTTTCTTAAAAATTATAAAGCTTATTGTTCCTCGAACAATTAAATCTAGAGTCATAGCAGCCCAAGCCCCATTTAGACCAAATCTAGTATAATTAACAAAATAATAAGCTAAAGGAAGTCTTATCATCCACATACCTATTATTGTTATAATAAATGGTCTCTTAGTATCTCCAGCTCCTCTAAGTATTCCAAATACCATCATTGATAATCCAAAAAATGGTTCACATATTGCGACTATCCTAAGTAACTGAGAACCAGAGGCTATTACCTCAACATCATTTGTAAAGAAACTTACAAGTCCTTTAGAAAAAACAAACAAGAAAATTCCAGCTACACTCATGGTTAGGGTTCCCATAATCAAGGAGGCTCTAGCATATTTTTTAGCAAGTTCTTTTTTGCCACCACCTAATGCTTGAGCTACTAGTGTTGTTGCAGCTGTTGCAAATCCAAAGGTTGGCATATAAGCAAGTGATTCAGCTTTTATGGCCAGATAATGTGAAGCAAGAGCGTTTACGCCCAAACTTGCTACAATAGCGGTTAAAAATATTTGACCAGCAGCTAGGGATACCCGCTCTAATGCATTGGGAAAAGCTAATACTGAAGCTTTTTTATTTATATCCCAATTCATCTTAAAGGGATTAACCAATTTGATAGTCAAATTAAAATCTTTATCTTTAACAAGTAAAGTTATCAGTATAATTGCTGATATTGCTATTGATATAAAAGTTGCAATAGCAGCTCCTTCAACTCCTAGATTTGCACGCCGCAAATAAAAGGAAGTGCCAAAGAGATTTATCTCTTTGGAGGGAAATATCAAAAAGAAATTTAAAACCACGTTTATAAAATTGTTTATAATATTAACAACAAAGGGTGTTTTAGTATTTCCAGCTCCTCTAAATATACCCCCACCCATTATCATTAAACTCTGTGGGATAAAAGCAATTGTTATCCATTTAATGTAATTTAATGAGTCTGGTATGATCGATTTGTCTGCTTTTAAAAAAACAGGAATTCTTGGACCTATAAATAGCATTAGTGAAAAAATTACAAAGCCTAAAATAATGGCTGAAAAAAGCCCTTGATTAGCAGCTATGCTTGATCTTTCATAATTTCTAGCTCCAATATTTTTAGCAACAATAACACTAAAGCCTACTGCCAAAGAACTTAATAAACCCATTACTAAAAACATAGTTGAAGCATTTATTGAAACTGCAGCTGTTGCTATAGCACCGAGGGATCCAACCATGGCAGTATCAATATAATTAACAAAAGTTAATAAAATCTGCTCTGTGATTGTTGGCCAGGCTAATAAAAAAATTGTTTTGGTTACAGATCTTCTTTCATCAAGTAAGTCTAAAGTTTGCATTTGTCCACCATAAACAAAATAGCTTTATTTATAGAATATATAAAAAATACTACTTGTAATAATAAATGAGACATAAAAGCTAAATATATTATAATAGCATCATCATCTCGTGTTTGAATAATTGAAGGTGTATCACCCCTATAATCTTAAATTAAATATCCATATATTTTGATTTAATAAATGAATTTAAAACTTTTAAAATTGTTTCATTAGTATTTCAGAACAATAAACAGAAACAAACTAGTTGAGTTTAATATTATATTAAATAAACAGGGAAATAATGGCTAATAACCAATATCAACTATTTATTTATTTTTTTCACCACTTCAATTCTACATTTTTTGTATATTCAAATTAGATGTGAATCAAACTTTAAACATTGAGTGCCCCCAAAGTATTAATCTTCTACTTATTATAAGTGTTTTAATAAGTTTGTCAAGTTGGAATTTTTCTTATTTTTCTAATCCTAAAATTGAAGATTATTCATTATTTTGATAAATATAAAAAAAATTAAATAAGCATTTTTAGATAATTCCTTTGTCGAATTAAAATATTTCAATACTGTTATTGCTGTTATTGCTTAACTCTATTGTATAAAAAAGTACTATTTATTATAACTTTGTAAACTTCTTTGATATCAATCATATTTAATATTTTTTTATCACAATTTATTTACACTTATTGTCTAAATTAACCCAGAACATAATTATATTTCTTTAAATATAAATTTAATTATGTTAATATAATTAATTATGAGTACAATTTTTGAAAAAATAATTAATAATGAAATTCCTGCAACCAAATTGCACGAAGATAATATTTGCCTTGTAATTTTGGATATAAATCCAATAAATAAGGGGCATGCCTTGGTTATTAGTAAAAAAGTCTACCCAACTTTTTTTGAGTGCCCCAAAGAGGAACTTTCCCATATGATGGAAATTGCAAAAAAGGTTGACAAATTACAGAGAGAAAAACTCTCTTGTGGTGGTACTAATATTATTATTAATAACTCCAAAGATGCCAATCAAGAGGTACCACATTTACACATTCATGTAATTCCTAGATATTTTAACGATGGAGTAATTGTTAAACCTAAGCATGATATTTATGGAGAAAATGAGATTATAGCTTTGGCTAAAAAACTAAAGTTCTAATTTTCTTATTTTCAAAATAAAGAGGAGATAAACAAAAATACCGTGCATAATGTATTTTTTTACGATAATTTTGATATTACAGCTATAATTTTATTATTTACAATAATACTGTTATTGCTATCTCAAAGGCAGATTAAAAATCCAACCCAAAGACCATTTTTATGGTATTTGGGTCTTAGTATTTTAACAACTGCTCTCAATATTATTTCTATTAGAACTTTAAATAATCCTAAATATTCTATGGATATTAGTTATTTATTTTGCAATTTGTTTTATATCTCCTTGGAATTTGAAATTGTCAGTGTTTATTTATACTTTAATAGAAGATTCGATATGAAAAGAAATTTAAGAGTCCTATACCTCTTTATTCCATCTGTTACAGTCTTTTTGCTATTATTAAACAATCGAGATACAGCTCTTCTTTTTTCAATAGCTGGGGATAAAAGCTTTACTTATGGCCCTTTATATCCTGTTATTTGGGTTAGTGGTCTCTTATTCCTTATCGATGCCCTAATTTTTTTATTAAGTCAGAAAAATGTACTTCAAATAAGAAAGGTCCACTTATTAACGTTCTGCGGCTTTTTTCTTGTTGGAACAACAGTAGCTCATTACTTAGTTCCTACAATTCAACTACTACAATTTACTAATGCTCTATTAGCACTGATAATGTTTGTTGAAAAACAAAGCCCCTTATTGTTAGAAGATTTAACAACAGGTGCATTAAACAATGAAACCTTTGATGATTTTGTATTAAATTTAATTGACCCAAAAGATAACTTACTTTTCTTATATATAAAAAATACCAATATTAGTAGTGAGTTATCATCCTTTTCCTTTATACCAAAAGCATATTTTGATATTGTAAATAAATTAAAAAAATCACTAAAAAAATCACTAATATTTAGAATTGATATAAATACATTTGCGATAACATATAGAAGTGATACACAGAGGATATTAGCGGCAAACATATGTATTGATGAATTTATTCGAATCAAAGAATCAACTCCGGCCGCCCTTCCTCTAAGACAGATTTTTGCTCATACCGCCCCATTATCTGAATTCTCAGACAAAACTTCACTTAAGAATGCTATCCAGTGGGGTCTAAAAAAGATGAGAGACTCTAATACTAAACTAGATGTGTATATAACTCCCGAAGACTCAATCAAATTTGCACGAAATAGAATAATTGATACTGAAATTCATAAAGTAGCTAACAACAAACCTATGGATTTTGACCTTCAACCTATTTTCAATATTAAAACTAATAAATTTGATACCGCTGAAGCTTTAGCAAGAATTAGAGTTCCTAGTATTGGTTACGTTCCTTGTGATGAATTTATTACTATATCTGAAAACAATGGAACAATTGTAGCAATGGGCAAATCTATTATGAATGAAATTTGTCATGTAATTAATACTATACGAATGCCCTTTAAAAATATATCAATAAACGTTTCTATGATCCATTTTATGGAGCCTAGAATTGTTGAAGACTTTCTAGATATTTTAGAAAAAAATGATGTTAGTCCATCTAAAATAATTTTAGAAATTACTGAATCAATAAAAGCTGTTAATTGGGACTTGCTTAAAAGCAATATGTTCAAATTAAAAGAAGCTGGATTTACTCTTAGCTTAGATGATTTTGGAACAGGCTACTCCTCTTTTGAATCATTTCTAACTCTTCCTTTTGATATTATCAAACTTGATAGAAATCTATTATTAGCTTGTGAAAATGAAGAGCCAAAAAAAGAAATCTTAAAAAAAGTTGTTAATATGATTAAAGACTTAGACTTTGAAATAGTACTTGAAGGAGTGGAGACTAAAGAGCAAGATCTTATTGCAAGAGAATTGGGAGTCGATAAAATTCAAGGCTTTTATTACAGTAAACCCCTGGATACAGCTGGTATCTTATTGTTTGTAAAAACTTTACAACAAGAAAATAAAACTAATTTTTCTTCCTAAATTTATTAGGAGTTTGTTTAACATATTTTTTAAAAAAGGATACAAAATTATTTGACTCTTGAATCCCTATTTCAAGTGAAATATCACTTAGACTTTTGTCGGTATATAATAATAATTTTTTAGCTTTACTAATTCTTTTTTCAATCAAATAATCCTTAAATGATATATTTAATTCACTTTTAAATAGTTTAGAGAGATATTTTGCACTTATACCCAAGGGGGAACTTACAATATATAGTGTTAACTTTTGATCTAAATTACAAATTATAAAGTTTGTGGCATTTCGAATATATTGGTTTGTACTAATCTTATAATTTTCTAGTGAATCAATAATTTGCTCAACAAGTTTATTGGCTATGCTCACAAGGGAATTTATATCATAGGCTTTTTCAACTTCAGAGATGATTAAATAGGAAATATCGATATTTTCGTGTTTATTTACAATATCTTCATTAAGATAAAACATGATTTTAGATAGGGTGTGAATAAGAATATTTTTTTGTAGCCTAAACTTGCCTAATTTCTCAATCACTTGTGCCTCATAATCTTCTAACAATTCTTCGAACAAATCTTCTTGTAATAGACTATTTATATAATTTTGTAAAAAAGCTCTATTCTTTTCTTTTATGCTAATTGATAATAAATTGTAAAGTTGGTACTGGTTTTTAAATGTAAAACTTGGTTGAGTTTCAAAATTAAAGATTTTTTCTTCACTAAAGAAATACTTTTCCCCTCTATAATATTTATAACTTTCATCAACAAACCTCGGAATATGAGAGTAAAAATCATAGCCAGTAACCAAATAATAAAACAACCTCGATACTGCTGCAACTTCATTGTAGGAAAGAAAAAAATAATCATCAAAATTTTTAAAGTCAATTTCAAGAGGTCCTAGCATATGTATGATAGAGGTTTCTTTGATTAAGACATAAAACAAATCTTCTTTAAGGGCAATTACAATATCTGTTGAAAGTTTTTCATACAACAGATTTTTTGAGTAGTAAAGATGATTTTCAAGATTTATTATATTAGTGGGATTGTAATTACTAATGCATTCGCCACTTTCCTTAAATTCTAAATAATAGGCATTTGTAATTTTAGTCAATAAATCTAACTCTTTTTGATTTTTCATATTTGCATTATAATGCAAGAAGTTACAATATGAAAAGTAATAATCTTTTTTAAATCAATAGGGGGCTTTATGCAAAACATCCAACTTGTTAATGATTTAAGCACCTTAGCCAATATTAGCTTTGTAGAATTAAAAATAGATAGTACTTTTACTAAAGATATCCTATCAAAGGATATTACAGTTTTACAAAAAAGAAATAAGATAATAATTCTAAGTACGCTAGATTACAACTATCTTGTTTTAAAAAAAGAAACATATTATATCTGTGGTCCTTTTGAAAAAGATAATTTAATAATTCTTGATTATGCTAAACTACTCTATTTCACTATCTTTAATAAAACCTACAAGAAAAATGAAATTAAAACACTTACCCTAGATGTTATAATTGAGGATACTTTATTTTTAAAAGGTAAAACAGTTAAGGATTCAGTTGAAATAAATATTATTGATTTTTTAGAAGAAAGTGTTAAAACAGCTGATATTGAATCAATAAAGTCTTATATAAAAATCATGTTAAATTCCCTTGTGACTAATAAAGATGGACTCGATAGTTTTCGACTACAAAAAAATCTTATAATTTATATTTTCAGTTATATATTTAGTACAATCGATAATAATAACATTGATCCAGACTTCAATATATTTCTTACAAGTATTATTACAAGTGAATTTGAATTTTGTGATAACAGCTCACAGTTACTGTTTAAAGTATATCAACTTATTGACAAAATTAGCGATAGTTTCGATTTTAGCAGTAAAAAAAGTAATAATAAAATTAGAGAAGCTCAATACTACATTAATAACAATTTAGAAAAGAAATTAACTCTTGATAAAGTTGCTAAAGAGATGGGTATTAGTGCAAAGTTCCTTTCCTCTCTTTTTGTTGAAGTCACAAATACAACTTTTAAGGAATATGTTAATAGGCAAAGAATAGACAAGGCTAGAAATTTATTGGCTTATTCAACTACGAGTATTAGTGAAATCTCAAATCAAATTGGAATAACGAGTCCAAACAACTTTATTAGTTTTTTCAAGAAATATACACAAACTACTCCAAACAATTTTAGAGAACAATTAAAAACGGATTGAGAATAAATATCTCAATCCGTATTATTTATTATGCTTTATTAACTAAAGACTTAATATTGTATCTAAATCAATTTCACAAACCACTGTTGGCATACAGCAGCCCCAGTTTTCGAGTACTTGAGGATTTATTTCACCAAATACACCGATTTGTTGTCCTTTGGACATAATTTTTGCACATCTGCCTTCAATAAATCTACTATCATTTTGGTGATTATCATTATTATATTCAACATTCAAGAAATACATCAAAGTACTAACAATGGATGCTACTTCATTATAGCCCATAAGTGAATCTGCAGACATAAATCCTAGTGAATTTCTTGTAACTGTACCACTATTATCCCTAGCATCTAAAAACGCAATTTTTCCTACTTCGAAGATTTTATGAGGATAAGGTGCTCTTGCACTGATGCTTTCACTTTCTAATAAACTTGGAATCACAGAAGGTCTTACATATTCATAGTTTTCACTCATGGGGTTCAATATTTGAATATAATCATCTCCACTAACACCCATATTATCAATATATTCTTTTCTAGATCCTAAATAATTGTACATCATTTCTTGAAAGCCCAAACCAACCATAATATCTTTGGCTTTTCTTCCAAGCTCTTCTACTCGAGTTAATCTACCCATGGTAAATGAAGAAGGCATTTCAGGCTCAAAATTGTTTAAACCATAACCAATTATAACATCTTCAACCACGTCCGCTGCATGTAAAAAGTCATCTCTATATTCAGGAACTGTAATATAAATATCACTCTCATCAGCGATTGCAAATACTCCCATTTTTTTAAGGGCAGCTATTATTTGATCACCCTCAAAATCCACGCCTGTGGTTTTTCTAACAGCAGCGATAGAGCATTTAGCAGGTTCTTGATAATAATACGGAACAGTTATCTCTTTTCCAAATTCTGTTTCAGTATCAAAAATAACTTTAACAGGTAATATTTCAAAACCCATATCAGCCATATCACAAGCCATAATTGAAGCTGAGAGTAATAGATTCTTTAAAATAGGACCACTCATTTCAATGTATAAATCACTGTCTCCTACCTCCACCGCTCCAACAGTAGAACTGTTAATAACCGGTGGCATTGATAAGGTGTTACCCTTGTCATCAACTAAATAAGGAAATTGTTTTTCATTTTCAATAATTGGACCATATTCAACACCTTTTGGGTGTTTTTTTAAGATATCTCTTAGAGATAACTCTTCACTCATACCAAGAGGTATAAAGGAAGTTGTATCCGGATTAGCACTTGTATAGTGAATAGGGTAATTAATTAAATCGCTTCTATAAATACCCATAGCAATTGTTTTTCTTTTTCTACCAAAGTTAGAACAAAGTTTTTCTTGGCTTTGGATAAGAGAGAGCAAATCTTCATCACTTACAACATGCCCTTTAGCAGCAAAACCAATTGAATATTGTCTATATGCTGGAGCATTTTCAACTACCATGTACCTTTCTTCAGTATCAAAGGATTCTTCTTTTGTTGAGAAGAAATCATAAAGAGGGGTTGCTCCATTTTGATATGAATTTAATAGACGGGCAATACCAGGAGTTGACCATAAATCAGGACGGTTTGTATCATTTAATTCAATTTTAATAACATTAGAGACATGTCCATCTAACTCAGCTTTTGCTACAGGAAATATATCTTCTAATTCACTATCACTGTATTTTCTTCCTAATAAAGAAAATAAAGCTTTTTCACTTGATTCAATTTTAGGCATTATTTCCCCCTCCTTGTTCTAACACTTTCAATATCTGGAGTAAATAAATCTCTTAAATCATTTAGGCCTAAGTGCATTAGTGCCATTCTATCGATTCCAAGACCCCAGGCTAAAACAGGAACATCAATTCCCAAAGGTTTAGTAACCTCGGGACGGAAGATACCAGCTCCACCTAGTTCAAACCAACCTAGTACAGGGTGTTTGATATGAACTTCAATTGAAGGCTCAGTGAATGGGAAATAACCAGGTACATATTTTACTTCTTCAGCTCCAGCAATCTCTTCAGCAAATAATTTTAATAAACCTAATAAAGTTTTTAAATTAACATCATCACCTATTACAATACCTTCTGTTTGATAGAAGTCAGCACCGTGGGTTGCATCTACTTGATCGTATCTGAAACAACGAGCTACACCAAAATATTTACCAGGGTTTTTTGCTTGGGTTAATTGTCTTGCGGAAAGCACAGTACCTTGGGATCGCATAACTTGTCTTCTAGTAAACTCATGGTCAAACTTATAGCCCCAACCACGGGAACCTGTAGTCCCTCCGTCAGAGTGTGTTTTAGCAACATTACTTAACCAAGGTTCTTCAATTTTTTCACAATGAGATGGATTTTTAATATAATAAACATCATGGATATCTCTAGCACTATGGAATTGTGGCATAAATAAAGCATCACCATTCCAGAATTCATTTTCTACTAAAGAGCCATCAAATTCTTCAAAGCCTAAGGCTGATAATTTATCTTTAACCCATTGTAAATAGTTTCCATAAGGATTGTGTCTACCAGGGATAATTTTAGAAGTTGGGCCATCAATTCCATAAGGGCGGAAAGTACCTGCTTTCCAACTTCTGTCAGATAACATTTTTGCAGTAACATTTCCAAGTTCTTCACCTGTAATATTTGCATCAAAAATTGCATTTCTAGCACTATCACCATTTTGAGTTAGAGAAAAAACAACATCTTCTCTTTCAATCATTTTGAAAGCTGAATTTGATGCCCCTCTTTTTTTGGAAATTTTAAGCATAGCTTTTTGTTCTTCACTATTCAAAGTACTAGCTTCGATAGCACCTTTTATTCCTTTATCAAGCAAGCTAATTATAATTCTCTCGTTATCAGGAAGATCCTCAGCAATAACAATTGCTTTCTTTTCTTCATTCATTTTGGTAACTTTTGCTTTTGATAAAGAGCCAAAAGCAGAACCAACATCACTTTTTTCTAAGTTAAGATGTTGTGCAATTTCAGGTAGTGTTGATGCTCCATGCTCTTTTATAAATGTAAAGATTCTAAAGGCAGGGATACCATGTTGTTGTTGTTGTTGTCCCAACTCTGTTAGTTCAAAAAGAATACGACTAGTACGACTCTTTTCCTCTAAATAGCCCTTATTACATAACCAACTAAAGGCTTGGTTACATTGCCCCACTTTATAGTTCAACTCACTTATTAGTCTTTCACCAGTGATATCTTCACCAATTTTAACATGACGAAGCAAGCGGACTTCTAAGGGATGCAAATTCTTCACATCAATGTCCATATGTATTCTCCTAAGATGTAATTGCTAATATAAAAAGCAATTAATTTTCAACTTATCTTATTAAACATAAGAAAAAATTAAAAGGTCAAAAACAAGGAATTGTTGAGAATATCACTTTAGTGATTGATAAAGTTAGACTTAAAGCTCTAAAAGTTTCGTTATGCCTGTAAAAATCTCAATTTCAGTAGGTACAAGATCTCTCTCTAAACTAGGGCTAAAAGGTACTGGAAAGTTTTTACCACCGATGCGAATTATAGGTTTATCTAAAGAGGCAAAGGCTTTTTCATTTTCACAAATAGTTGCGGCTATTTCAGATCCAAAGCCACCGGAGACCGGGGCTTCATGAACTATAAGAGCTCTATGAGTCTTACAAACTGAATTAATTATAGTATTTTTATCCAAAGGAGATAATGTATTTAGATCAATAATTTCTACTAAATTATCCTCTGAGGTAATATTTTTTACAAGCTCAACAGCTTTTAGACAAACATTTGTACTATAGCCATAAGAAATTACTGTTAATGAGGTTCCACTCTTTAAAATATCAGCCTTTCCAAGTGGCATTATTTCACTCTCATCACCAATATCACCTTCAAGAGTATATAATAGTTTATGCTCTAAAAATACAATTGGATTATTGTCTCTAATTGAAGCTTTTAATAAAGCTTTAGCACGTCTTGGAGAAGATGGTGCTACAACTTTTAATCCTGGAATATTAGTAAACATTGATTCAAGAGATTGGGAGTGTTGTGCCCCATGACCTGTTCCACAGCCCATTGGAAGTCTAAAAACAACAGGACAATTAAATTGAGCTCCACTCATAAACCTAATTTTACTAGCATGGTTTATTAGTGCATCACTAATTAAAGTTGAAAAATCTCCATACATTACTTCTACAACACTTCTTATTCCACGAAAAGCGGCTCCTACTGCAAGATTGGCAAAACCTTCTTCACTAACAGGGGTTTCATACATTTGATTTGGAATGTGAGTGTATAAATCTCCAGTTACCTTAAAGCAACCTCCATATAGGCCGATATCTTCGCCAAGTAAAACAACATTTTCATCACGATTACATTCTTCGAGCAAAGCTTCTCTTATAGCTTCTCTCCCAAGTGCTCTGTGCAAAGAGGTAGATTCTACTCTCTCTATATTTGTTGATTCAAAAACATAACTTTCCATATCATCAATACTTAAAAAGTCATCCCTTACGGCTTCTGCTTTTTTAAGTTCTTGTTGCACTGTAGCCTTACAAGCCTTATTTAATATATTAATTTCTTCTTCACTAACAATTTTATTATCAATTAGTTGTTTTGAAAAATTCTTTATAGGACATTTAGTTAACCAATAAGATTCTTCTTCCCTAGTTCTATATACACAAGCATCAGATTTAGAATGACCATTAAATCTATACGTTTTACATTCAATAAAAAAGGGTTTCTTATGTTCAGTTATATATTTTCTAGCATAGTAGACAGCTTTATAAACAGCTTCTAAATCATTTCCATCTATACTAATAGATTTGATATTGAAAACTTCTGCTCTTTTTACCAGATTATCTCCCGCTGCCATAGCTTTAACACTTGCACTCATTCCATAACCATTATTTTCTAAAAAGAATAATAGAGGTAAATCCCAAATAGCTGATATATTCATTATTTCATGAACAACTCCACGGGATGTGGCACCATCTCCTAACAAAGCTACTGCCATATTAGGCTCAGCTTTTTTCTTTATAGCAAAAGCAAGGCCTGCAGCTAAGGCAACCCCACTTGCTACTACAGCAGAGGAGCCTGGGTTATTTTTACTTAAATCGCTCATGTGCATACTTCCACCGAGGCCTTTACTTAGACCATGAGAGGAGCCAAACATTTCACTAAACATTTTAAACATTGAACTACCACTCGCTATTGTATAGCCGTGGCATCTATGAGTTGGAACTATCCAGTCTCCTGGATCTAAATTCAAAGCTAGTCCTGCTTGGCAAGCTTCTTGACCAATATTTAAATGTGTTGTTCCATGCATTATTTTTTTTTGAAATAAATTAGAAATTTGTTGTTCGAAATAACGTGAGTTAAGCATTATTTCTAATGCCTTTAGAGATTTCCTTTTAGATATCTGCATAGTTTCCCCTTAATGACTATAAATGTATAGTTTATAATCTGTTTCAAACCGTATACACAGTTTTTAAATGAGAAGTTTTTCAGACTACTCAGTAACATATAAGATAATACAACAATGTTAGAGCAATAGTTACAGCATGTAAATATTAAAAAATATAATAAGTGAATAATAAGCATTATTTAGCCAAAATAAATAAACAAATATTAAGTAAAATGT
>CAZJGS010000021.1:0-25526 GCA_964545735.1 uncultured Spirochaetaceae bacterium | reverse complement strand
TTTATATAAATAATAAATGATATTTCGGAGGATCAAATATGAGATTATATGTAAATGATAATAATTCAATAGTTAACGGTGCTTGGACAAACTGGTCAAATTTACAGAGCAAATATCCACCACTCGATATTATTGAATCAAAAGATAGTTATAAAGTAATGGTAGAACTACCTGGCTTCAAACTTGAAGATATGAATATAAAAATAGAAAAGCATGTTTTAAGAGTATCTAGTGGATATGATTCATGTAATCACGATAGTAAACATTATATTGTACGTGAAAGAGTGTGCAAAGAATTTGATAGAAGTTTATCAATTGGTTCAGATATTGATGAAGATAAAATTACAGCAGGATTCAAAAATGGTATTTTGACAATTACCTTGCCAAAAAAAGATAAAGTTATTCCCAAACAAATTAATATAGCTATAAATGGCTAATTAATATACATATATATAACTCTCCCTTTAGAGCTGGATTTTCCAGCTCTTTTCTTTTTTCCTATCAAAGAGACTAAACAACACACTAAAGCTTGTTTTAAACATGGTCTGTGTCATATTGAACCAGTTATTACGGTGATGAAAGGTTTCTTATACAAATTGACACAGTCTATAGTTTATTGGTTATGAATTTTATTCTAAATATTTAGATAATTTTATTTAAATGATTACTCAGTAACTAATTAACCTCAATACTCTAATCATATAAATAAGTTGGCATGTATATTGCATATATATTAATGTAAGACTTTTACTTACATAAATATAAAAAAAGTTCATAGGAGGACTAACAATATGTATAACAATTTTAATTCAATGTTTGATGGTCTTTTTGATGCGTTTAACGCTGTTTCAGTTAAGATTCCACCTGTAGATGTATATGAAAAAGATGATGGTTATTATCTTGATGTAGAATTACCAGGTTATAAAAATGAAGATGTAAATATTAAGGTTGAGAATAATGCACTAATTTTAACTACTACTGATGAATATAATAAAGCATTAGCAGAGAGCAAAGAAGAAATCGATTACATTGTAAGAGAAACTAAAACAAATAGGAGTTTCAAGCGAGCTTTCTCACTTCCTAAGGATGTTGATGAAGGGGACATTAAGGCAACTTTTAATAATGGTGTTTTAAATATTAAATTACCAAAATCAAAAAAGACCGCTCCAAAGACAATTGAAATACTAACCCAATAGTAACTGAAAATATTATAAGTGATTTTTTAGGCTAGCAGCTTGTCCAGTTGCTAGCCTTTTGCAGGTGTTATTAATCATCGAGTAAAATGAGAGCAATAAAGACAAGATCTTCATTACCATTATTAATAATAGAATGAGATTGTTTATCACCGGTTACTACAACATCACCAACCTTAACTGTAGTATCACCTGATTTCTCACTTACAACACCTTCTCCTGATAAGATATAATAATATTCAGTTTCATTTAGATGTGTATGGGTCCCTATAGAACAGCCTTTTTTAAGTGTTATTGTAGAAAATAGGCGACTATGATTTAATTCATCACTATTTATAATATGCTTAATAATAGTTTCACCTTTGCCTTCTCTCATTTTCACTTTTAAATCGATTTTTTGATTTTCATTTGTAATTACCATTTATTTCCTCCTAATTTAAATTATCATAATATCAATATAATATTAGGTGCGCAATAAAAAAAGGGAAAACAGATAAGTTAGTATTTAATAAATGGTATATTAAGTGTAATATAGTCAAAAAATAGGAGTTATTATATGAATGAGATACTTTATAAGGAAAAACTATCAGCAGAAGTTTTTAAAATGATTGTTCGTGCTCCAAGGATTGCTGAGGCTCGTAAACCAGGACAGTTTATTATTCTTCAACTTGGTGGAGATTATAATGAAAGGATCCCCCTTACTATAGCTGATGCTGACTCGGAAAAGGGGACTATTACATTGATTTTTCAAGCAGTAGGTGAATCAACTCACAAATTAGCAAATCTAAATGTAGGTGAGCATATTGAGAATCTATTGGGTCCATTAGGTACCCCTACTGAAATAAAAAAATATGGTAAAGTTGTTTGTGTTGGCGGAGGTATCGGTGTTGCACCAATGTATCCAATTGCAAAAGCATTAAAAGAATTAGGAAATGAAGTTAAAATTATAATGGGTGCTAGAAACAAAGATCTTTTCGTTATGCGTGAAGAAATGGAAGCATTAGCTGATGAATTAATTTTAACCACAGATGATGGATCAGCTGGTAGAAAAGCTTTAGTTACTGAACCTTTAAAAGAATTGTGTGAAAGTTGGAAGCCAGACTTGGTTGTTGCTATTGGTCCTCCAATTATGATGAAATTCTGTGCATTAACTACAAAACCTTATAACGTTCACACTATTGTTTCTTTAAATACAATCATGATTGATGGAACAGGCATGTGTGGTGGTTGTAGAGTTAATATCGGTGGCGAAACAAAGTTCGTTTGTGTAGATGGCCCTGAATTTGATGGACATAAAGTCGATTGGGATAATATGCTAATGAGACTTGGAACATATAAACCACAAGAAAAAGTTAATCATCATAGATGCCATATAGGCTTAAATATTGAAGAGGGGGATGCATAATGCATGCGACAATTGAACAACTAGATATTCAAGCAAAAGAACTTTTAGCAAAGTTAGGTGATAATAATCTTTCTATGAAAGAGAGATTAACTATTCCTTTACAAGATATGCCAACACAAGATCCTATGCAACGTATTACCAATATGGAAGAAGTTGCTTTGGGTTATACTGAAAATCAAGTAAAAGTTGAGGCAATGAGATGCTTGCAATGTAAAAACAAACCTTGTATTCAAGGTTGTCCAGTAGGAATAGATATCCCAGCTTTTATCTTGCAAGCTGCAAAAGGTGATTTTGCTGGAGCAAATGCAACCATTAAAGAAAGTTCTTTATTACCTTCAATTTGTGGTCGTGTATGTCCACAAGAAAATCAATGTCAAGAATATTGTACTTATGGTAAAATAAAAAAAGATATTTCTCAAAGTGTTGCCATTGGTAGAATCGAAAGATATGTTGCCGACTATGCAAGAGAGCACAATCAAGATGTTACACCTTTTGTAAAAAAATCAACTAGAAAAAAAGTTGCAATAGTTGGTTCAGGTCCTGCATCTGTTTCAGCTGCTGCGGATGTTAGGAGAGAGGGCCACACTGTTGTAATGTATGAAGCATTGCATAAAGCAGGTGGTGTTTTAGTTTATGGAATTCCAGAGTTTAGATTACCAAAGAAGTTAGTTCAAAGAGAATTGGACGGTTTAGCTAGTATGGGAGTTGAAATTAATAAAAACTTTTTAGTTGGAAAAACCAGAACATTAGAAGATTTAAAAGATAAAGACGGCTTTGATGCTATATTTATTGGAGCTGGGGCTGGATTGCCAAAGTTTTTGAATATTCCTGGAGAAAATCTAATTGGTGTTTTTAGTGCCAATGAATATTTAACTAGAAGTAATTTAATGAAAGCTTACGATCAAAAACATAGTTTAACACCTTTGTTTCCTAGTGAAAAAGTTGCAGTCTTTGGTGGTGGTAACGTAGCTATGGATTCTGCAAGAACAGCTAAAAGATTAGGGGCAAAAGAAGTAACCATTATTTACAGAAGAAGTGAAGATGAATTACCTGCTCGTAAGGAAGAAGTTGAACATGCAAAAGAAGAAGGTATTAATTTCTTATTACTACATCAACCACATGAAATAATTGCAAATGAGAAAGGTTTTGTTAAAGGGGTAAAAGTTGTTACCTGTAAGTTAGGAGAACCTGATGCCTCGGGAAGACGCAGACCAATTGAAATTGAAGGCACTGAACAAGTTATTGATTTTGATACAGTTGTAGTATCTATTGGTAATGCATCTAATCCTTTGTTAAAACAAACTACTAAAGGCCTCGATGTAAATAAGCGTGGTAATATTATAATTAATGAAGAAACTTGTGAGACTTCAATTAAAGGTGTTTATGCAGGTGGAGATATTGTTTTAGGTGCTGCTACAGTAATTTTGGCCATGGGCCAAGGTAGAAAAGCTGCCAAATCAATAAACGCATATCTTAATAATAATTAATAAAATTTTAAAAAAAAGGGGTCTTTTGAAAAGGCCCTTTTTATATTTTACTTGCATTATGTTGCTAAGATAGCTATAATATAGGTTATGAATATGGATTCTTTATACGGCTATTCTGTTTGCCCAGTATGTGAAACAGATAAATTTGTTGCAATAGATGAAGTTATCGATAGTTGTTCTATTTTTGATGATTTGAGAGAAAATAAAGAACGCTTTAGACGGGCAGTTCATCGAAGAGAAATAATTGAGACAACTGGAATTGGACATGGCGTTGCAATCGCTCATGGTAAGTTGCCTTGTGTTGACCATCTTCGAATTGGTTTAGGAATTAGCACTAAGGGAATTAATTATAAGTCAAAAGATGGAAAACCTGTTCATATTTTGTTTGTTATAGCATCCACACCCTTCCATCAAATTAACTATTTAAAAGCTTTAGCTGTTATTTTACGAGGTGTAAGAGACGTTGAAATTAAAAAAGAAGTATTAGATATTTTTAATCCTGATTTTATTCCCCAATATAGTAAAGCCTTTTTAAATGACTTGGTAAAACAGGATTTTAATTGTTTAAACATGTAAACAGTTGTCATATCTGACTATAAATATATTGTTTTTGACAAACTAATACTGTTTACCTTGATATTAGTGTTTTTGTCTGTTATTCTAAAGTGGAACTAATGACATAAATGTAACAAGTGGAGGTAGCTGATGAAAAAATACATAATGATTATGACTATAATTACATTAGGGTTATATAGTATTTTTGCCTCTAATGAACCAAATATATTAATTAATGGCTATCTTGGCCAAAGCATACCCCCTTCAATTATACTAGAAGCTGATTCAACTATAGTTGAAGAAAATGGAAGTGCTGTTCCTATTGTAGATAATTATAATTTTACAACAAATAGAACCTCAATAAATAAACCTGTTAATGTTTATGTAGGTTATGCTTCTTTTCCTTATACAACGGATGTAATTTTTGATTTTCAAATTTCTACAGAGGGTTTTAAGGTGAAAAATACTTCAGGTGTTTTAGTGGGTTCTGCTTTAGATGTTGATATATTGATGCATACTGAATCTCAAAATGTTATAACTAGTAAAATTTTAGTTGGTACAACTGTTTTAGATACTTATAATAAAAATATATTTGCAAGCCTATCCTCTACTCCTGCAAGTTTTGCTTATTCTGTAAATCCAGGTTCAAATATTGGTGATGTAAATTATTTTATTTGGTTTACTTGGGGAGAAAAGCTAAATGTTCCAGCTGGACAATACGGATCTTTAATAAATTTTGCTATTACAACTAATTAGAAGAAATAATGCCATCAAGAAAAACATCATACGTTTCTGTGGGTAATTTATCAAATAATAGATGTTTTCTACAGAGGCCTATTTTTATAAGATGATTGTTATCCTTAAGGAATTTGTCATAATATCCTTTTCCATGTCCCAGTCGCGATTTATCTTTGCCTAGAGCTAAAGATGGAACAACAATCATATCCCTATTACTAAAATTATCAATAATCTGGCCATTTATTGGCTCATTAGTATTGTACAAGCCTTTTTGTAAAGAATTTTCCCATTTATTATCTATAGAATAAAATTCAATTTTTTCTCTAAAAGTTCTAGGAAGAGCAACTTTCTTATTATTAGATAAGCAGAAATCTATCAAAGGCAAAACATTCACTTCATTTTTTAAAGGATAATACAATAAAATTGTTTGTGCATTTTTAAATAATTCACTTTCTTTTAATTTATCAAGTATTATAGAATCTTCATCAGAAAAATCAGTTTGACGATTGTCTTTGTTTAATTTTAATAGTAATTTTCTAAATTCATTTTTATCTAACATAAAATGTAGCTCCAATTAATATTACTACACAAAGAAGAAAAACAAAATCAGTAAATTTGTATTTGACTGTTTGTCTCTCAATAGTTGGATTATAGCCTCTACTATCTAAGGCAAAAGCAATTTCATCAATTTTATATAAAAGATTATCCATTAAGTTAACACTATAATTGATTATAAATCTGATAGGATGTTTTAAAGTATTTTCTAATCTAGCAGTTCTAGCTTCACTTATAGATTGTGAAACATCAAATATCATAGGAATACACATAAGTGTTAATTCAATTTGGCTAGCTAATTTCCAACCATTAATAAAGGGAATATGATTTAATACTTTAGCGAGGGATCTCGCAATATCACTAGGATCACTAGAATCAGCTAATAAAAAACTCATAAGTATAGCCGTGTCAAATTTTAAAATACTATTGATTGTACTTGTAATAGTATTACCACTTATATGAGAGGTGAGACCAATAAAAGACGAAATAACTATGAAAAATATTAACTCTTTACCATATTTTACAATAGGTAATTTTGTAATTATCATTATTAATATTACGGATATAAGAATTAAGAGAGTCCCCAAAATGCTCGTTTTTACCAAGGTTGAGCATAATAATAACAGAGCAAGTAATTTTATAAAAGGATTTGTGTGATTAAGAAATGTATTTGAATCCCTAAAATGGAATATTAATGCTTGAGCCATGTCAATTCCTCTATATTTGGGATTTTATTATCAACTGTTGGTATATAAACTCCATGGTCTTTTAAAAAGGGTAATACAGCAATACTCTTATCATCTTTTAATACAGATCCGTTTTCAAGCAATATAATTTTTTGAGAATGTGCTGCTATCTTATCTATTTCATGGCTTACAATAATTATTGTATGCCCTTCTTTTTGAAGTAATAGTAAAGTTTTTAAGACTTGAAGAGTTCCTGGATAATCTAAATTGGCAAAAGGCTCATCAAGAAAGATAATTTCTGGATTCATTGCTAAAATACCTGCAATAGCTAATCTTCTTTTTTCACCACCACTGAGTTCTCTAGGTTTTACTTTTAGCTTATCTTTTAAAGATAAAAGATTTGTGACATTATCTAATATTTCTTGCTTTACTATTGCTTCAAGTTGTAGGTTTTCCATTCCAAAAAGAATATCTTTTTCAACTGTTTGACCAACTATTTGACTATCAGCATCTTGAAAAACAAGGCCAATCTTTTTTCGTCTTTGTGTTGTATTTTTTGAAACATCCAAACCATTAATTTTTATAATGCCTTCTTGAGGTTTTAAAAGACCTTTAAGACATTTTAGTAAAATTGATTTTCCAGATCCATTTGCCCCTGCAATAAGGCATAAGGAGCCTTTATCTATTTCAAGGTTTATATTATTTAATATTTTTTTATTCTTATCAAAAGAAAAACTTAAATTTTTGATAGTTAATATAGGTTGTTTCATAATGTGATATTACAGGTTACAACTTTTTATGTAAATATAAAAACTGCCTATTGTAAAGTAAAAGGTATATAATTAGTTTACAATAGATTTAATAAAAACACTTCAATGTTGAAGAAGTGCTTATTTCTATAAATTATTATTCTTTGTCTAAATAAGTACCCATACCGTTGAAAATAACTTTGGCTACAAAATTGCTAATTTGAACAATACTCATTTCACTATCATTTCTTATCCAACTCATAAATACTCTATGCATTGAAGAAGAAATAATCAAACATAAATATTCTACTTGTTCTATTGGTAAATCACAAATAGGTTCAATAACTTCATATAATTTCGAAAAAAGAGCATCCCCTATATGATCTGAGAATGTATTTGCATAACTAGATTGAGCGACCATTTTATAATATTCTAAATCTTCATTAAAGTATTTGTCTAAATTATAAAAAATATCAAAGAAGAATTTGGAATTATTTGAATACTTCAAATCCTTAGTTGCGTTATGGAAAGCGGTAATTAATTCTTGCTCAAACTCATCTAAAACATTGCTAATTTTACTGTAGTGAATGTAGAACGTTTTTCTACTAATATTTGCCTGTTTAGTCAATTCTGTAATAGTAATTTTATTCAATTCTTTTTTGTCAAGTAATTGAAATAGTGCAAGTCTGATAGCTTTTTTTGTTTTTGCCGGGCGTCGGTCTTTTGCTCTTTTTTTTATTTGTTCCATAAAAAGTAACTCCTAGTTAGGTTGATTATGTAATATCACTCATTTAATAAGTAATATGGAACAAAAAATATGTCAATAGATAAATCTTTCAATTGGTAAGTAATTAGGACAAAGTTCCCATTTTTATGACAATGTGTTAATTTTTAACGAGTATTTTTACTATTGTGCTAAAAAATGCAAATATTATGTATATTAATACAATATTTGTTTTAATAGAATAACAATAATAGGATGCTAACGAATACTACTATATAGATATATTTATATCTATATAGTAGTAAACTTAGTAGTATAATATATCAATTTTTTGTTGTTTAGTAAATTTATTTCAATAAATAAAAATATCGAGTAATTCGTAAAACAGCTATTTATTGTTTCAAATTAATTGTTGCAACTGTAAATTTGTTTCGTACAGAATTAGCTTTTTTTGATTATATAGTTTTTTATTTAATTTTTAGTTGTTGTCATTATTAGATATTATTTCCACAGATATCGTTGAGATAAAAATTCCTTAAAATAGCATAAATACGTGGGGGCTTTTTATTATTTTGCTAAAAGATAAATAGCAATCATTACTTTAATCAAAAGTTGAACTGTATTTATTTGATTCGGGTTTTAAATTATTATAATAATTATTATAATTTATAGAAAAGAGGCAGATAATGTATAGCTTTAGAAATGATTACAGTGAACTTTGTCATGATGAAATACTTAAAAATATTTCAAGTAAAAATAGAAAACAGTTTGATGGTTATAGTGAAGATGAATTAACTTTAAGAGTAAAGGATAATATTAAGGTTTTATTAAATGATGATAATGTAGATATTCATTTTTTAAGTGGTGGTACTCAAACAAACTTGGTTGCTATCTCCACAATATTAAAGCCCTATCAAGCTGTTATTGCAGCGGAGAGTGGTCATATTTCAACTCATGAGGCTGGAGCAATTGAAGCTACAGGTCATAAAATAATCACTTTAAAAACTAAAGATGGAAAACTAAGACCAAACCAAATAACACAAGTTATAAATTCACACTATGGGGATGATGCAAGAGAGCATATTACTCAGCCTGCTATGGTGTATATATCAAATCCAACGGAATATGGAACTATTTATAAAAAGATTGAATTAATTGAACTAAAGAAGGTTTGTGAAAAATTCGATATTCCCCTATATATTGATGGTGCTAGATTAGCCCAAGGTATTATGGGGATAAACTCAGATATTAAGATGTCTGATTTAACAAGTCTTTGTGATATGTTTTATATTGGTGGAACAAAAAATGGTGCTATGTTTGGAGAATGTCTTGTTATTGTAAATGATAAATATAAAAAAGACTTTAGATATAACTTAAAACAAAGAGGTGCATTATTAGCAAAAGGATTTTCAATAGCAATTCAATTTGAAGCTTTATTAAAAGATAATTTATTTTTACAATTAGCAAAACAAGCTAATGAAAAGGCAAAATTAATTAGTGATGAATTAATTAAAAAAGATATCAAAATGCTAGTGGTACAAGAAAGTAATCAGATTTTTCCAATATTAGAAAATAATGTAATTGAAAAACTTAGAAAAGATTACTTGTTTTATAATTGGGAAATAGTTGATGAAAATCATACTGCTATTAGGCTTTGTGTTTCTTGGGCCACAGAAGATGCTATTGTGAGACAATTTATTGAGGAAGTTAAAAAATATTATTAGTAAATATTATTTGTTAATATTTAAAAGTGAAGAGTTAGGAAGTTATTTCCTAGCTCTTTTTAGTTAATACACTATTAGCTTTCTAATTCATTAAACCTGATATAATATAGAAGTGTGACTATATCACTATTAAGTTTTTATTTTTGGTGTATTTTTTAGCTATAGTAGTTATTTGATTTATATCATAAATAAAAGGGAGGATGGATTTGAAAGCATCAATTGGATTAATTGGTTTGGCAGTAATGGGTGAGAACTTGGTTTTAAATTTAGAGAGCAAAGGTTTTAGTGTTGCTGTTTTTAATAGAACCGTAAAAAAAGTTGAAAGTTTTGTTAATTCAAGAGCAAAAGGTAAAAATATTATCCCAGCCTACTCTATTGAAGAATTTGTTTCGAAAATAGAAAAACCTAGAAAAATAATGATGATGGTCAGAGCTGGGGACGCTGTAGATAAAACTATCGATGCCTTACTTCCTTATTTAGATAATGATGATATTATTATCGATGGTGGTAATTCTAATTATTTAGATACCATTAGACGTTTAGAATATGTAAATTCAAAAGGAAAACTCTATATTGGAGCTGGAGTCTCTGGAGGGGAGGAAGGAGCTTTGTTGGGTCCTTCTATCATGCCTGGAGGCAATATAGAGGCTTGGAACCAAGTAAAACCAATATTACAGAAAATTAGTGCAAAAGTTGAAAATAATATACCTTGCTGTGATTGGATTGGGCCTTCCGGTTCTGGTCACTTTGTAAAAATGGTTCACAACGGCATTGAATATGGAGATATGCAATTAATAAGTGAAATTTATGAAATAATGAGAAAAACTTTAAAATTAACATATTCAAAAATGTATGAAATTTTTAATAGTTGGAATGAAGGACCTTTAAATTCATATTTAATTGAAATAACTAGTGATATTTTAAATTATAAAGATGAGGATAACCTTCCCTTAGTTGAAAAAATATTAGATACAGCGGGGCAAAAAGGAACTGGTAAATGGACAGCAATTAATGCTTTAGATAAGGGTGTTAATTTATCTCTAATTGCACAGGCAGTTTTTGCTAGAATTGTAAGTAGTGAAAAAGATGAGAGAGAAATTGCCTCAAAAGAGTTTTCTGATATAGAAGTTAGTAATGATTTTGATGAAAAGACTTTGATTGAAGATCTCCATTCAGCTCTTTTTGCTGCAAAGATAATATCCTATGCTCAAGGTTTTGATTTGCTTAAAAAAGTATCTAAAGAAAATGAATGGGATCTTGATTTAAGTAGTATTGCATTGATGTGGAGAGGTGGATGTATAATTAGATCATCATTCTTATCAAATATTAGTGAAGCTTATATTAATGATAAGAATTTGAAGAATATACTTTTAGATCCATATTTTAAAGATATACTCAAAAAGACTCAACAAGGTTTGAGAAATGTTATTTCTACTTCAGTATTAAATGGAGTTGCAACACCGTCCTTAAATGCAGCACTTTCTTTCTTTGATAGTTACAGATCAAATAGCTTACCTGCTAATTTAATACAGGCACAAAGAGATTATTTTGGAGCTCATACTTATGAGAGAGTCGATAGAGAAAGAGGTGTCTTTTTCCATACAAATTGGACAAGTAGAGGTGGTGTAACGTCTTCTACGAGTTATTCAATATAGGAGACGATACTATGACTGACCCTTTTGTGTTTGTTGTTTTTGGAGCAAGTGGTGATTTATCACAAAGAAAACTAATCCCTTCTTTGTTCAAGTCATTTAAAAAGAAAATATATACAGTCCCCTTTAAAATTCTTGCAGTCGGAAGAAGGGATATAGATGCTTTAATATTTAGAGCTATTGTTAAACAAGCTTTGTTAGAGAAAAATTATGACAATGAAGAAATAGATGAATTTGTTTTAAAAATTGATTATTTTAATATGAATTTGATGCAAAGTATTAATTATGGTAGTTTAAAACAATTTTTAGATATTACTTATGATTTTCATAATTACATATATTATTTTGCTATTTCTTCTAATCTATATTGTCCTGTTGCCAAAAAACTTTCACAAGCAAATTTAACAACACAAGAGGATGGATTTAAAAGAGTAATTGTTGAAAAACCTTTTGGTCATGATTTAGAAAGTGCTATAGAGTTGAACAATGAATTGCATAATTTTTTCAATGAAACTCAAATCTTTCGAATTGATCATTATTTGGGAAAAGAAACTGTTCAAAATATTCTTGTTACTCGTTTTGCAAACAGTATATTTGAGCCTTTATGGAATAGAAATTATATAGATTTTGTAGAGATTACATCAGCTGAATCATTATCGGTTGGAAGTAGAGTTGGTTATTATGATAGTGCAGGTGCCCTAAGAGATATGGTTAAAAACCATCTTTTGCAAGTGCTTGCTTTGATAGCAATGGAAGCACCAATCAATACAAGTTCTAAAGCATTAAGAGATGAAATGGTAAAAGTGTTTCAATCTTTAAGACCTATAAAAAAAGAGGACGTTTCAAAATATGTTGTTAGAGGTCAGTATATTAAAGCGAAATATAAGGGTGAGGAAGTTATTGGTTATAGAGAAGAAAATGGAGTTAGTGAAGATTCTAAAACTGAAACTTATGTAGCTATGAAATGCTTTATTGATAATTGGAGATGGAGTGATATTCCTTTTTATATTAAAACCGGAAAATCTTTAGCAACTAATGTTACCGAGGCCGTAATTCATTTTAAGGCAAACCCTCATAGTATTTTCAAAAATAATGAAGAAATATCTTCAGAACACAATCAGTTGGTTATAAGAATTCAGCCAGATGCTGGTTTTTTAGTAACTTTCCAAATGAAAGTTCCTGGTGCTGGTTTTCAAGTTCAACCAGTTAAAATGGATTTTCACTACGCTTCTCTACAACAAAAAGATATACCTGAAGCTTATGAGCGATTAATTTATGATTGTGTTGTAAATGATCCAACCTTGTATCAAAGAAGTGATGCAATTGAATTGACTTGGAATTATGTCCAACCAATTATTGATGCTTGGGCTCAATATTCTTCAATTCCGTTGTATGGATATCCAGCTAGAAGTTGGGGACCACAATATATTGAAAATATCTTGTCTGAAAAAAATCATCATTGGAGATTCCCCTGTGCAAATTTGAGTGATGGTAGATATTGCGAATTATAAGGTGAATTGAATGGATAATGTAAATATTTATAAAGATAGTTATAGTGCTTGTTATCAAGTAGCCAAAGATTTGAAAGAATTAAACGAAGATAGTGCTTGTATTGCAATTTCTGGAGGAACCACTCCAACTGTATTGTTTCATATAATGAATTTAGAATTTAAATCTTCAGATTTTTCCAATTTAAAATTTTTCTGGGTAGATGAAAGATTTGTTGAAAAAGATAGTGAAGAAAGTAATTTTGGTAATTTTTCAAGAATATTAATTGATAATGATATTATCTCAAATAATCAAGTTTTTCCTATGTATAAAAAACACTCAAGCGATAAAACTATAATAATTCTCAACAAACAAATCAAAAAACAGGTAGATTATCAAAATGATTTACCAAGTTTTGATTTGCTTATTTTAGGCCTTGGTGATGATGGGCATACTGCATCTCTTTTCCCCAATAATTTAGAGGCTTTAGATTCAAATCAAGTAATAATTAAAACAATTCACCCAAAGTCTAAGCAAGAAAGACTTACCTTAACTAAAAATGTAATTAACAATTCAAAGCGAATAATTTTTTTATGCGTTGGAGAGGCTAAAGCGCTTATGGTAAATCAAGTATTGGTTAAAAAAAATAAAAATCTCCCTGCTACCTATATTGAAGGTGATAATTCTTTAAAATGGTATTTAGATAGCAAAGCCGCTACTCTCATTTAAATATATTGGCTTTACAAACTCTAGAAATAATAAAAGTTTAGTAAGAGGAAAGTATAAAATTTTTTACTTACTATAATATTTTTGTTGTTTTAAAAAAGTATATTTTATAAACTTAAAAAATAATCTATTATTAAATTTAAACAAATGCAACAAAAATGCAACTTATATAGTATAAATTTATAATATTGCAACAATTTTATTAATATTATTAAAAAAATGTTGTATAAGTGTTGCATTAATGAAAAGTTTTATGTATGGTACCCATATAACGAGGTATTAACAATTATGATTAATAAAGTTGCAATACTGATGGGTAGTCTAAGTGATTTAGATAAGGTTAAGGGAGCATTAATAATTCTTAAGGAACTTGAAATTCCTTTTGATGTTAGAGTATTAAGTGCTCATAGAACTACGACTGAGACTGTAGAATTTGCCTTAGCGGCAAGTGAAGAGTACAGTGTAATCATTTGTGCTGCTGGAATGGCGGCTCATTTAGCAGGTATTGTTGCATCAAATACCTTATTACCGGTTATTGCTGTTCCAATATCCTCTACCTTACATGGCTTAGACGCTTTATTATCTAGCGTTCAAATGCCAAGTGGAATTCCTGTAGCCACAGTGGCTATTGATGGGAGTAAAAATGCCGCACTTCTCAGTGCCCAAATAATAGCCTTAGACAATGATGATGTATTAACTCGTTTAATTGCATTTAGAAAAAAAAGTAGAAAAGAATCATTACAAGCAAATGAAAAATTAAAACAAATCCTGTAAGTAAATTGCGGGATTTTTTTATTGGAGAAAAAATAATGAAAAAGCAAAATTTACTATATCAAGGTAAGGCTAAGAAAGTTTATCAAAGTGAAGATGAAAATTTATGCATTGTTGACTACAGTGATGCAGCTACTGCTTTTAACGGTGTTAAAAAGGGTGTTATTGAGAATAAAGGTGCCATTAACAATCAACTTAGTAATTATTTCATGAAAGAGTTGGAGGAAATTGGTATTCCAACACATTTTGTTAAGCAATTAAGCGATAGAGAAACTTTGGTTAAAAAATTAAAAATAATAAAACTAGAAGTTATTGTTAGAAATATAGTTGCAGGATCTCTTTCAAAAAGGATTGGTATTGAAGAAGGCTTTGAATTAAAAAATCCAATTGTTGAATTTTGTTATAAAGAAGATAGTTTGAATGACCCCATGCTAAACATTTCCCATATTACTACTTTAGAAATTGCTAGCAAAGAAGATCTTGATTTAATGACTTCTTATAGCTTGAAAATAAATGAATTCTTAAAAAAGGAACTTCTTGAAAAAGGTATTATATTGGTAGATTTCAAATTAGAGTTTGGTAAAGATTCTTCTAATAAAATTTACTTAGCTGATGAAATTTCTCCTGATACTTGTCGCTTTTGGGATTCTAAAACAAGAAAAAAATTAGATAAAGACAGGTTTAGAAGAGATTTAGGTCAAGTTGAAGATGCTTATGTAGAAATAAAATCTAGGATTATGAATAAATAATGTTTACTAAAATAAAAGAAGAATGCGGTGTTTTCGCAATTAGCGAAGCTAATGATGATGTGGATATTGTTAATACTAGTTACCTCGCCTTATATGCACTGCAGCACCGAGGTCAAGAAGGTTGTGGAATTTGTGTAAACAATAAAAATTCTTTATCCATGTACAAAGATGTTGGCCTGGTAAGTGAAGTTTTTACCGAGAGAAATTTAGATAAACTTCCTAAAGGTTCTATAGCTATTGCACATGTGAGATATGGAACTACAGGCAATAATAATAGGGCAAATGTTCAACCTCTTGTTGTAAATCACAAAGAAGGAAAGATGGCTCTAGCTCATAATGGTAATTTAATAAATGATTATCAATTAAGAGATCAATTAGAATCTAAGGGTTTGATTTTCCAAACAACTAGTGATACTGAAGTTATAGCTTATTTGATTACAAAAAACAGACTTAAAAGCGCTTCAATTGAAGAAGCCATTGAAAAAACAATGTATGAAATTAAGGGAGCTTATTCGCTTGTAATTATGACTCCATACAAATTAATTATAGCAAGAGATCCTAGAGGTTTTAGACCTTTAGTAATGGGTAAGTTAAAAGATAGATATGTTTTTGCAAGCGAAACTTGTGCCTTTGATGCTATCAACGCTGAGTATATAAGAAGTGTTAAACCTGGTGAAATTATTAGCATTAATAAAGGTCAACTTAGATCAATTACAACGCACTGTAATAAATTCAAAAGAAGTTTATGTGTTTTCGAACTACTATATTTTAGCAGACCAGATAGCAAAATTGATGATATTGATGTTTTAGATGCTAGATTAAAAGCTGGCGAATTTCTATATAAAGAAAATCCAATAGATGCAGATGTTGTTATCGGTGTTCCTGATTCTGGGATTATTTCTGCAATTGGTTTTTCTAGAGCCAGTGGAATTAATTATGGTGTAGGTTTAATAAAAAATAAATATATTGGTAGAACCTTTATTCAACCACAGCAAACTCAAAGGGATTCTTCAGTTCAAATAAAATTAAATGTAATCAAATCAGTTGTAAAAAATAAAAGAGTTATATTAATTGATGATTCTATTGTACGAGGTACAACAAGTGTAAGAATTGTTAAATTATTGAGAGATGCAGGAGCAAAAGAAGTTCATTTTAGATCTTCTGCTCCTATGTTTTTAAATCCTTGTTATTTTGGAACAGATATTGATAGCAAAGAGAATTTATTTGCCTGTAAACATACTAAAGAAGAAATGAAAGATATTTTAAACGTTGATTCACTTGAATTTTTAAGTGTTGATAATGTTGTTAAATTGGCTGATAAAAATATTGGTTTTTGCACTGGTTGTTTTAGTGGGAAATATCCAATTAAACCAAAAAATTTGACAAACAAATCACATTTAGAGCAATGAGGAAATAATGAAAACAAATCAAATGTATAAAGAAGCTGGTGTAAATTTAGAAGCTGGCTATGAAAGTGTTCGACTTATAAAAGAAAGAGTAACAAAAACATATGATTCTAATGTTTTAAGTTCTCTAGGAGGCTTTGCTTCCTTATATAGCTTAGATTTATCCGGTATTGATAATCCTATTTTAGTAAGCGGAACTGATGGTGTTGGTACAAAACTTAAATTAGCTTTTTTAGCAGATAAATTTGATTCTATCGGTATTGATTGTGTAGCAATGTGTGTAAACGATATTGTCTGCACAGGGGCTAAACCTCTTTTCTTCTTGGACTATATTGCAGTAGGTCAAAACAATCCTAAGCAAATTGAAATGATTGTTAAAGGTATGTGTGATGGTTGCTTAGAAGCCGGTTGTAGTTTAGTTGGTGGTGAAACTGCAGAAATGCCAGGCTTTTATAAAGTTGGAGAATTTGATGTAGCGGGTTTTTCAACAGGAATTGTAGATAAAACTAAATTGATTGATGGTACTAAAGTCAATGAGGGAGACCTTATCATAGCTATACCCTCATCAGGAGTTCATTCAAATGGATTTTCACTTATAAGAAAAATCTTTGATACCAATGAATCTTTATTTAAGATATATGAGGGTTGTGATAAACCTTTGATTGCGCAGCTACTAACTCCAACAAGAATTTATGTTAAAGAAATCTTAAATTTATTAAAAGTTATTGATGTCAAAGGTATCTCCCATATTACAGGTGGTGGCTTTTATGAAAATATACCCAGATCTCTAAAGCCTGGCTTGTGCGCCAAAATATATAAAGATAATATAAAAATTTTACCTATTTTTAATACAATAAAACAATGTGGCAAATTAGATGAAATGACAATGTTTAATACTTTTAACCAAGGCGTTGGTCTTACCTTAATAGTTGATAAAAAAGACAAGCAAGCTGTACTAAATACTATTAAGGATAGTTACGTAATTGGTGAAGTTATTAAGGGTGAGGACAAAATAATTCTATGTTAAGAGTTGCAGTCTTAGTATCAGGTAGTGGTACCAATCTTAATGCAATATTAAGTGAAAAAGCCAAAGGTCATTTAAAAAAATCTGAAATCGTTTGTGTGATTAGTAATAAAAAAAATGCTTATGCCTTAGAAATTGCAAAAAAATATGGAGTTAAAACGTATTATATTGAGTGTAGTAATCAAATTACTTTTGAAAATAAACTGTTAAATATATTAAATATTGAAGAAATTCAATTGGTTGTTTTGGCCGGATTTCTAAAAATCCTCTCTTCGTCCTTTATTATTTCTTTTAATAAGTCAATAATAAATGTACACCCTGCTTTGATACCAAGTTTTTGTGGAAAAGGTTATTACGGCTTAAAGGTCCATCAAGCAGCGCTTGATAAGGGTGTAAAAGTGAGTGGAGCAACAGTCCATTTTGTTAATGAAATTCCTGACGGTGGGAAAATAATTTTGCAAAAAGCTGTTGAAGTAAAAGAGGGTGATAGCGCAGAAACTCTTCAAAAAAGAATTATGGAAGAGGCGGAATGGGTGTTATTGCCAAAAGCAATTGATTTGTTATCAAAGGAAGAATTATGATTGATATTTTTGATTATTACGCAAGTTTAGAATACCCGGGTAGAAATATTACAGTAGGAAGAATGGATGATGGAGCTATATTTTTTTGCTTCGGAATAATGGGAAGAAGTGAGAATTCAAAAAATAGAATTTTTGTTAAAGAAAATAATATTATAAAAACACAAGTTTATGACCAGGCTTTATTAAAAGATCCCTCTCTAATTATATATAATGCTGTAATTCCAATAAAAAAAGGATTTATTGTTTCTAATGGAGATCAAGGTGACACTATTTCCAATTATCTTAAAAGAAAGAAGACTTTTGAGGCAGCATTAAAAACAAGGGCTTATGAAAATGATGCTCCAAATTACACGCCAAGAATCAGTTTATTGCTTACATTTAAAAATAATGATATCAAAACAGTAGAATTATCAATTTTAAAAAGAGCGATGGAAGGGGCGAGAAGATTCTTTTTTAACTATGAAAAAATTGAAAAAAATACAGCTTTAGTATTAACAACTTACAGTGAAATTTCTAATCCACTAAAACCTTTTATGGGTGAGCCTGTTGAAGTAAAAATACCTTGTACTAATGATATAAATGAATTAAGTAAAAATATTTTTGCATCTCAAAATGATGCTAATAAAATATCCTTATATGGACTTAAATATAAAAACAAAAAAAGTGAAGATATAATAATTAACATAAATGGGAACAAGTAAAATGGAAAGTATAAAATTAAAATATGGCTGCAATCCACATCAAAAAAATGCACAAATATATAGTGAGAAATTACCTATTAAGATATTAAATGGAAAGCCTGGTTATATAAATTTGATGGATGCTTTAAATAGTTATCAGCTTGTTAGAGAATTAGATTTATCTCTTGATTTACCAGCAGCAGCCTCTTTTAAGCATGTTAGCCCCGCTGGTGCTAGTGTTTATTACCCATTAAGTGAAGATGAGAAAAAGATGTATTTTGTTAATGGGGATTTAAGTGAATTAGCTGTTGCTTATACAAGAAGCAGAGGCGCTGATAGATTATCATCTTTTGGTGATTTTGTTGCTTTATCAAGAGAATGTGATGAAAGTACTGCTAAATGTATTAAAAGAGAAGTTTCTGATGGAGTAATAGCTCCAAGCTATAGTAAAAAAGCCTTAGAAATATTACAAGCAAAGAGAAAAGGCTCTTACACTGTAATACAAATCGATAAAGATTATGTTCCACCTAAAAACGAAAAAAGAGAAATTTTTGGTGTTACTTTTGAAATGGACAGAAATGATATTCTTTTTGATAAATCCTACTTACAAAAAGTAGTAACCCAAAATAAAAAACTAGAAGAAAGTACCATTATTGACTTAATCGTTGCTTCAATTAGTGTTAAATATACTCAATCTAATTCAGTCTGTTATGCTTATAGAGGTCAAACAATTGGTGTTGGAGCCGGGGGTCAAAGTAGAATTCACTGTACTCGTTTAGCTGCAGATAAATCAGATAGATGGTTATTGAGAGTACATCCTAAAGTTCTTAATCTTCCTTTTGTTGATAAATTATCAAGAAATACTAAAGACAATGTTATAGAGCAATATTTGAATGAAAAAAGAGAAATCGATTTGTTCAGTGAAGAAAATCAAAAACAATATTTTACTCACGAAGTAGAAATATTAAGTGAAGATGAAAAGTCTCAATATCTAAGCAATGTTAGAGGTGTAAGTCTCTCCTCCGATGCATTCTTCCCGTTTGAAGATAATATTTATAGAGCTTACAGAAGCGGGGTAAATTATATTGTACAACCTGGGGGATCAATTAGAGATGATCAAGTAATTAAAGCATGTAATGATTTAGATATTGTTATGGCCTTTAGTAATTTAAGATTATTTCATCATTAGGAGAAAAGAGAGTGAATATTTTAATTGTAGGTGGTGGCTCTCGTGAAGATGCCATAATTAATAAACTGTTAGAAAATAGTAGTATCAATAAAATATTTGCCCTTCCAGGTCCTGGTGTAAAAAAAGAAAAGGTAGAAAATATTGAAATAGGGGTTACTGAATTTGATAAAATTATTGAATTTTGTAACACCCATAAGATTGATTTTGCTATTGTCTCTCCAGATGATCCTTTAGTACTAGGGTTGGTTGACGAATTAGATAAATTGAATATTCTTACCTTTGGACCAAATAAAAAAGCAGCAATTATCGAGGGAAGTAAAAGTTTTTCCAAAGAATTAATGAAAAAATATAATATTCCTACTGCCGAGTATGGTGTTTTTAGTGATAGTAAAGCTGCAATAAAATATTTAGCGCAATGCAATTTTCCAATTGTAATCAAAGCTGATGGCCTTGCCTTAGGAAAAGGTGTGGTTATTTGTGAAACTAGACTTGCAGCAATTGAAACTGTAATAGATTTTATAGATAACAAGAGATTCAATAAAAGTAGTGCTAAGATAATTATTGAAGAATTTTTATCTGGGTTTGAAGTATCAATTTTAGCTTTCTGTGATGGGAAGACTTTAAAACCTTTGGTATCTTCTATGGATCACAAAAGAATCTATGATGGAGACAAAGGTTTAAATACAGGGGGAATGGGAGTCATTGCACCAAACCCATATTATACTGATATAGTAAAAAAATACTGTCAAGAAAATATCTTTAATAAAACTGTTGAAGCGATGAGAAAAGAAAACCGGCCTTTTAAAGGTTGTTTATATTTTGGTCTTATTATTAATGATAATAAAGCCAAGGTAATAGAATATAATTGTCGCTTTGGAGACCCTGAAACTCAAGCCGTATTGCCTTTACTTGAAAGTGATTTGCTTTCTATAATGATAGCCTGCTCTAATGGTACATTAGATAAAATAGATGTCATACTAAGTAATAAGGCCTCATGCACCTTGGTTGTTGCCAGTGGTGGTTATCCCCAAAGTTATTCAAAACATAAAAAAATAACCATAAATAAATTACAAAATTCCACCATTAATTATGCTGGTGTTGAGATGGTAGAAAATCAACTATTAACCAATGGTGGGAGAGTTCTTAGTTTAACTTCTGTAGCTAGTAACTTGCAAACTGCAATATCGAATGTTTATCAAGATGTCAAAAATATTCAATTTGAAAATATGTATTATCGCCATGATATAGGTCAAAAAGCATTAATAAATCAAAAGTAGGAAAATAAATGTTAAATACAGTTTTTGTAAAGAAAAGAAACAATTTCAAAGATACCATCTTAAGAGATGAACTTAATTTATTATTAAATTTGAATATTTCTAAATTGGTAACTTACAATAGATATGAAGTTGAAGGGCTTAGTGAAACTTTATTTAAAAAGAGTATTCTTGCAGTTTTTAGCGAAGTAAATTTAGATGATGTATATTTAGAATTACCTTCCCACCAAACAATGTTTGCTGTTGAATTATTAGACGGTCAATTTGATCAAAGAGCAGATTCAACTATAAAGTGTATCACCATGCTAGGAAAAAATGTTGAACCAAGAGTTAAATATGCAACTATATATGCTTTTGAAGGACCTCTCAATAATTTAGAAATAACAAAGTTAAAAAAATATATAATAAATCCTGTTGAAGCAAAAGAAGCAAATCTCATCTCTAGAACTTCCTTAAAGCCAATTACAAAGATAAAAAATGAAATAAAAAACTTAGAAGGTTTTATTAAATTAACAAGTATTGAGTTAGAAGAAGAAAGAAATAATTATAATTTAGCAATGGATATTGAGGATTTGAAGTTGTTTCAAAAGTATTTTATTGATGAAAAAAGAAATCCTACTTTAACAGAGTTGAAAGTTGTCGATACCTATTGGAGTGATCATTGCAGACATACAACCTTTAATACAATTTTCGATAATGTAAAAATTGAAGATAATGAAATTAAAGAAGTATATGAAAATTATTTATCCACTAAAAGAGCTCTTAATTCAACTAAAAATGATTGTTTAATGGATATTGCAACCATTGCCTCTAAGGCTTTAAGAAAAGAGGGCTATGCCAAAGCTATTGAAGAGAGTGAAGAGATTAATGCTTGTTCAATTAATATTAAAGTGGATGTTAATAATAAAAATGAAGACTATTTGTTATTGTTTAAAAATGAAACTCACAATCATCCCACCGAAATTGAACCCTTTGGAGGAGCCGCAACTTGTATTGGTGGAGCAATTAGAGACCCCCTATCATCAAGAGCTTATGTTTATCAAGCAATGAGACTAAGTGGTGTGGGAGATCCTAGAGAAGCTTTCATTGATACCTTAGAGAACAAATTACCACAAAGAGAAATAGCTAAAGTATCTGCAAAAGGAAATAGTAGTTACGGAAATCAAATAGGACTTGCAACCTCTTTAGTTAAAGAATTTTATCATGAGGGATATAAGGCTAAACATTTAGAATTAGGAGCTGTGATTGCTGCTGCAAAAAAAGAAAATGTAGTAAGAGAGACTCCAACCAAAGGTGATGTTGTTATATTATTGGGGGGCAGAACCGGTAGAGACGGTATTGGTGGAGCCACAGGCTCCTCAAAGGCTCATAATATTCAATCCTTAGAAACTTGTGGTGCTGAAGTTCAAAAAGGTAATGCAATTGAAGAGAGAAAACTTCAAAGATTTTTTAAACTCGAGAAAGTAACAAAATTAATAAAAAGATGTAATGATTTTGGTGCAGGAGGGGTTTGCGTTGCTATTGGAGAATTATCCCCATCTTTAAATATTGAATTAGATAAAGTTCCACTAAAATATGAGAATTTAAGAGTTGATGAAATAGCTATCAGTGAATCCCAAGAGAGAATGGCTATTGTGGTTAGAGAAAAAGATGCACAATTTATTATTTCTCAAGCAAACAAAGAAAATATTGAAGCTACAATTGTAGCTACTATAGAGGATGATACAAGACTTCGTATGAGTTACTATAATGAGGTTGCTGTAGATATTTCTAGAGAATTCTTAGATACAAATGGTAGTAAGAAATATGCCAATATTGAAATAAAAAAAGAAAGTGAGATTAAATTTCAAAAAGTAGAAGATACAATTAACCAATCCTTAATTAAAATGTATCAAAACTTAGATTACTGCTCACAAAAAGGTCTAAGTAATATTTTTGATTCAACCATAGGAGCTTCAAGTGTATTGATGCCTTATGGGGGAAAATATCAAAGTAGTAAAGAGCAAGTAATGTGCTCTAAGATTCCTGTTTGTGGTACTACAAATAGTGTTTCTTTGATGAGTTATGGTTTTGATCCAACATTGATGGAGAAAACCCCTTATAAAGGAAGTTATTTGTCTTTGATTAGTAGTGTCTCAAAATTAATTGCTAGTGGGGCCAGTTTAGATAGCATTTATTTATCCTTACAAGAATATTTTCCTTCAGTCAAAAATGATAGTTTAAGATGGGGGAATGTTACATCAGCTTTATTAGGTGCATTCAAAGCACAGATGGATTTAAAAATTCCGGCTATTGGTGGAAAAGATTCTATGAGTGGAACTTATGAAAATTTAGAGGTTCCAAATACTTTAATTTCTTTTGCAGTTGGGACTTCAACAACCCTTAAAGTTAAACCTTCACTTTTTGTAAATACCAATTCAACTATTATAGAAATACTTTTAAATAAAAATGTAAGAGAATATTTTAAGAGTGTTAGTTCAATTATTGGTAATAAAAATATATTATCATCCTATTCTCTTGAAAAAGGGAAGCTTTTAGAAGCCTTATCTCAGATGAGCTTTGGTAATAAGATAGGGATAAATGTAAATGATGCTATTGATTTTGATAAATATAATATTGGATCAATAATTATTGAAACAAATGATATGGATACTATTTCAAAGTTATTAGTAAAAGAAAAATTACAATTTGATATAATAGGAAAAACTCTTGAAGCGTTTGTATTTAAATATAAAGATGAAGCAATAGACTTGGATAAAATTATTAATATTTCTGAAAATGTTTTTGAAAGTGTTTATCCAACTCATATCAATAGTGATGACAATAATATAGAAAAAATTAATTTTAAGAGTAAAAATATAGTTTTGTCTAAGCAAAGCTTTAAAAAACCACGAGTATTAATGCCTGTATTTCTTGGAACAAACTGTGAATTCGAGAGTCGAAGAGCTTTCGAAGATTTGGGTGCTGTAGTAGAGGAAGTACTAATAAATACTTTGAATTTTGACTATTTAACTGAGAGTACAAATACTTTTGTACAAAAACTAGCAAAGAGCCAAGTTTTATTTATACCAGGGGGTTTTAGTGCTGCAGATGAACCAGAAGGAAGTGCTAAATTTATATCAAGCTTTCTACAAGCTTCTAATGTAAAAGATTCTATTAATGGCTTATTGAATAAGAGAGAAGGTTTGATTTTGGGAATTTGTAATGGATTTCAAGCTTTAGTTAAATCTGGATTACTTCCATATTCAAGCCTTTCTAGTGTTGATAAAGATAGTCCGACTTTAACTTATAATACAATTAACCAGCATCAGTCATCTTTAGTTAAGGTTAGAGTTTCTTCAAACCATAGCCCTTGGCTTATGCACTACAATGTAGGAGATACTCTTCATGTTCCAATAAGCCATGGAGAAGGAAAATTTGTTTGTAATCAAGAGCATTTAAATACAATGATTAAAAATGGACAAATAGCTTCACAATATGTTGATCATAATGATATACCTTCAATGAATATAACGTACAATCCAAATGGAAGTGTCTATGCCATTGAAGCTATTACAAGTGCAGATGGTAGAGTTTTAGGCAGAATGGGACATTTAGAGAGATGTAGAGAAGATTTGTACAGAAATATCAAAGAATATAGAGCAAATAATTTAATGTTTAAAGGTGCCATTTCATACTATAATTAATAATTTTTATTTTAGTGAAACAAAGTAAGTATATTAAGTATCACAAATTCCTCCCCAAGTTGTAACATGGTCAATTTGGACTTGCTCATCTAGCTCGAATTTAGTGATTATTTCCCTCTGAAGCTTGGGGGTACTAGAGGTCGGCTTATAATTTCCCCTGAAGGAAACCAGCGTAATCACTTTGAACAGCAGTTGTGAATAAGTCTTCTGTCTTTTGAGGATTTTGTTGTCTTCTATTTTTTTGTAAACTTCCGGTTACTCTTACCACATGTTATAATGTAAGAGCAAAAGGAAGGTTTTATGACTCACTATGAAGAAATTATAAAAATAGCAAAGGTTAATAATGGAATAATTACCTCTTCTCTAATTTCAAAAAACAATATTCCTCGTTGGTATTTAAGCGACATGGTGCGTAAAGAGAAAATAATTCGCGTTGCTCGGGGAATAAATACATTCCCAAGTGGTGATTATGATGATTTTTATT
>CAZJGS010000020.1:0-26049 GCA_964545735.1 uncultured Spirochaetaceae bacterium | reverse complement strand
TATTTAAACAAAAATTAATTTTCCAAAACTATTTGGAGTATGAAAATTAGGTGTATCACTATCAATATCAAACAAGGATAAATAATGAGGTGTTTTTAGCTTATCACCACATTTGTAAAAGTTAGCTTCAATAAAATGATTTTTTATATCCACACCTTTTTCTAACAAGCCCCACTCTATCAAATCAATCGATAATCTAATTTTCCAATGACATTCTCCAGGTGTTTCATTTAAGATAGATACTTGTCTATCAATATTTTTAATTATTGTATTATCAAGATGAACTCGATTTTTTCTTGAGCTACCTCGTGCAACTAGCATAAAAGAAGTGGCACTTGCTTCAAAATTATAATATTCATCACTATTAGGAATTTTAAAAAAACATTCAACGCAACTGTCTTCATAAACTTTATCATTGTTGTGTGTTGCTTGTTTTCTTATTTCTATCTCTGTCACATCAAAGTCAATAATCAAATTTGAATCAAGATATGAAAGCTTTAAACTTACATCTGTAGTCAAATCTTCACCCCATTGAAACTTTAATTTATTACATTGAATTCTATCTTTATGTGCGTTATGCAACACCTGCACGTTATTCATCAAGGACCCTCTTAAATTTATCTTATGTTATTTTTAACTTTTTTTGAGAAAAACTCAAGCACATATCAATAAAACCCTATTTATTAATAGTAACCGGTAAAAAGTTAATTATTTATTATATTCATTGGTCTTTAAAAGTAGAAAATCTACAAATAAGACTTTTAATAAATATAGGAGGAAGAAATGAAACTTATGGGAAAATCAAAATTTAATTATTCACTAATTATTTTAACAATTACTTTATTCTGTTTTTTGTCTTGTGAAAATCAAGAGAATTCACAATTGGTTGATTTATCACTGTCCTTTAATAGTAGTGCTAAAACAAATAGCTCAAAAGATATTACCCCAAGCGATGATGAATTGACTGTATTTAAGTTTATCGTTGATGGAGTTGGTCCAAGAGATAAAACCTTTCACTCTGAAACAACAGATGAATCAACACAACTAACTGATTTGATAAAAGGTAAATGGGATATAAGTGTTGTTGGATATAATGTAAATGAGGAAGCTATTGTTGAAGGTAGTGGTACCTACTACTTGTTTAACAGCCTATCAGTTGTTGATATCAACTTAGATTATTTGGTAGGAGATGGAGACATTGATATTGATTTTTATTGGAATACTGATCAAGTAGATTCAACTAAAGTAGGAGTTATAACTACCTATTATAAATTAGATAATAATACTTTTACTGAATACGTAATAACAGATGATAAAACCTATGAAACAGGGCATGCTGATGTAACAACCACCTTAGCAGCAGGAAATTATTTACTTGCTTGTAAATTATATAGTGGACCAACAGAAATGTCTGGTTTAGCACAAGAGGTTAGAGTCTTAGCTAATCATACCACAGTCGGAAGTAATACCTTTGTAATAGGTGATACTACTCTTGATTATGGTATTAATTTTTACTGTAATACTCATCTACCAATAAGAGGAGTTATAACTGCCACACCTGAGATTATAATTGCAAATCAAGACTTAAGCCTAACTTTTACACCAACTACACTACCAAGTGGACATACTGCAGATGAAATTCGATATTGTTGGTATTTTGATGGAAGTGAAGTTGTAGGAGAAAGTACTAATGTTCTAACTATTGCACCAGTAGAAGGAGAGCACCGTTACGACATGTTTGCCTATATTGATGGAATATCTGGGACTCTCGGAAGTACAAAAATTATTGTAACTTGTAATTAATAAATATATTGGTTTTCTTTACTAGTTTAATTTAGATTGACAAAGGAGTAAAAGAAATTCATATTGTCTACATGGATAAACAAGCACCAACAGTTTTAATGGAAATCCCTATAAAATGTGGATTTCCTTCCCCTGCAGCTGATAGTAGAGAAAACCCTTTAGATTTTAACGATTTATTACTTAAGCATAAAGCTTCGACTTATTGTTTAAAAGCAAGTGGTGATAGTCTAGAGAAAAGTGGAATTTTTGATGGAGATATTTTAGTTGTAGACAAAAGTTTAAATGCTAAAAATAATGATCTAGTTGTAGCAGAATATGAGGGTGAGTTTACTGCAAAGCGATTAAAAGTTAGTGGTGAAAACGTCTCACTACACCCTGAAAATAATGATTTTGATGATATTGAGATTACTAATTTTGATAACTTCTCAATTTTTGGTGTAATAACAGCTGTTGTTAGGACTTTAAGATGATGGTAGGTTTGTGTGATTGTAACAATTTTTATGCATCATGCGAGAGATTATTTAGACCCGATTTAAAAAATAAACCTATAGTTATTTTATCAAACAATGATGGCTGTATTATAGCTCTTTCTAAAGAGGCTAAAGAATTAAATATAAAAAGAGGTATGCCTTTTTTTCAATGTCAAAGTTTGCTTGAAAAAAATAATGTTGAAATATTTTCTTCCAATTATACCCTCTATCAAGATATATCGGATAGAGTTATGGAGTGCTTAAAAGACCTGGTTGGCATAATTACGCCCTATTCTATTGATGAAGCTTTTTTTAAAATGCCCTCTCACATTAGTGCACAAGAGATCAGAGATACAATAACAAAAAATACTGGAATGCCTGTTTCAATTGGAGTTGCAAGAACTAAAACTTTAGCCAAAATAGCAAACCATATAGGTAAAGGCCTAGATTCAAATTGCTTATATCTTAAAAAGGAATGGGAGGCTAAGGCTCTCTATAAAACCCCTATTGAAGATATTTGGGGAATAGGTCGAAGTAAAACCCAATTTTTACACAGCCATGAAATAAATAATGCTGCAGATTTAATTAAAAAAAATGAACTTTGGATAAGAAAAAATTTAAGCATTACAACACTAGAAACAGTAAAAGAGCTGAAAGGTATTCCCTGTATAAATGTGGAAAATCCACAAACTAAAAACTTTTGTAGCGGGATATCCTTCTCTCATATCAGAACCACTTATGAAGAATTAGAAGAAGCAATAGCCTGCCAATGCACAATATTAGGAGAGAAATTAATTCAAAAAAATTTGGTAACTCAAACTATAAGTCTTAATATTTTTACCAATAGGTTTGAAGAAAATTATATTGCTCCTATTTCTACAATTTATTTACAAGAACCCACCGACTATATTCCCACAATAATAATAGCCGCAAAACAGATATTAAAGAAAATATACAGAGAAGATAAGTATAAAGGTTGCAGAGTTTGGGCAAATAATTTAACTAAATCGGGATATAGGCAGTTAACCCTATTTAATAATGACACCTACAATGCACAATTACAAAAGCAGGATAGACTTGCTCAAGTGGTAAATGAAATATCTCAAACCTATGGCCGGAAAACAATCTCAAGCGCTGCTACTAATAATTTAGAGAAAAACAACTTGCAAAAAAGAGAAAAATTATCGCCTTGCTATACGACTAAATGGCAAGATCTTGCGAGTGTTAACTGTAAAAAAAACACTAAAGAAAAAATATAATAAAATTTTAATCTATCAAATATAAAATATCTGAATTTAAAACTATACCAAATAATACATTAAATAACTATTTTTGTAACAATAGTGAAAAAATATGTAACATTTTTCTTGCTAATGTGTTTATGTTTATATATCATTTATACAAAGAAGGAGTTTCTATGAGAAAAATGAAGATAATCATAGGGCTTACGAGTATTGTTTTGTGCGTGCTTATTTGTGCTCAATCCTTTGTTATTAATATTTATAATACCCAGGTTTATAATTCTGAATTTACTTTAACAGTAGATCTTTACTATGCCTTATTTTTATTAATTGTTGGAATAATCATTTTATTAGATAGAAATTCAACTAAAAGAAGGATTGCAATGGTTTCAATCGTTTTATACTTATTAAGTATGCTTGTGGGATTAAAATATTTGGGGAATTTTGGTAATTTGCACTATTATGCATATGTTTGCTTTATTTTCTCCCTAATGCTACTTGCAGAATTGTTTAAGCAAAAAATAGCTAATAATAAAAACACAAACAATTTAAAAATCTAATAACCATTTTGGGTTTATAAGAAAATGCTAAAGGTAGTGCAAATAATTTACACTACCTTTTTTTTATGCTATAAAATCTATTTTATTATAGATAATCACTAACTTTCAAAATTTTATTTGATTGTAAATCAATACAAGCAGCTTTAACTTTAACAATACTAATTAGCTCATCATTTCTTTTAATTTCATGTTTTAAAACCATGCTAAAAGTTTTAGAAGTCTCAATAGTAGTATTTACAGTCAATAAATCATCTAATTTCGCTGGAATATTATAAACTATATTTAATTCTTTTATAACAAAACCAACATGATCTTCAAGTAATTTTGTTTGATCTACAACTTCACGAATCATCTCCGATCTTGCATGCTCAGCAAAATCTAAATATTTAGCATGATAAACAATTCCTTGGCAATCAGTATCTGAAAAATAAACTCTTTGAGAGTAAATATGATTTATCAAATCTTCACCTCAGCTTCATCAAATCTTAATGTTTCAAAATAATCATCCATAGTTTGTCTTCGTCTTATCATTTTAATATCACCGTCCTCTGTTAATAAATACTCAGCAGGTCTAAGTTTAGCATTATAATTAAAGCCCATAGCATGGCCGTGTGCCCCTGTATCATGAATTACTAAAGTATCACCTTTTTCTATTTCAACTAATTCTCTATCCACTGCAAATTTATCATTGTTTTCACACAAACTACCAGTAATATCATATATGTGTTTCTTTCCACTCTTGTTTAATACAGTAATATGATGATAAGCACCGTACAAAGCCGGTCTCATCAAATCTGCCATACAAGAATCAAGACCTACATAGTCTTTGTATTTTGTGCTTATATGACGAGCTTTAGTAACTAAATATCCATAGGGACCTAAAATATATCTTCCAAGTTCAAAAGAAATTTGTATAGGGGCTAAGCCTTCTTTTTCAATCATAGTTTCGTACAAATCTTTTATTTGTGCACTGACTTTTTCCAAGTCCATAGGTTCTTGATCAAGAGCGTAAGGAATACCAACTCCACCACCTAAATCAACAAAATCAATTCTTATGCCAGCTTCATCATAAATTTTCTTGCACAAAGCAAAAATCATTCTAGCTGTTTCAACAATATAATCACCTTCTAATTCATTAGAAGCAATCATAGTATGAAGACCAAAGCGCTTTACACCTTTGTCTCTCATAATTTTATAACATTCTACAACTTGATCACTAGTAACACCATATTTAGCTTCAACAGGGTTACCAATAATAGCATTTCCAGTTCTTTCTTTTCCAGGATTATATCTAAAACAAATAGTCTCTGGAAGTTTTTTTACAGCTCTCTCAAGCGAATCTATATGAGTAATATCATCCAAGTTTATAATTGCACCAATTTCATTAGCATATTCAAACTCTTCTTCAGGTGTATCATTACTTGTCATCATGATTTTTCCACCTTCCAAACCACATGCTTTTGCAAGTACCAATTCAGGTAAGGAAGAGCAATCTGCTCCATAACCAATATCAAATAATCTTTTTAAGATACTAGGATTAGGACACGCTTTTACAGCAAAATAGTTTATAAAATTTGGAGCCCATGAGAATAAATCATTAAACTTCTTAGCATTATCCATAAAAGCTTTTTCATCATAAAGATAAAAAGGGGTTGGAATATCCTTAATTAATTGGGATAACTTCTCCTCTCCTAAAGGTATAGTTTTAATTGACATTTTTAAAATTCTCCTTGATTGACTCCATTGCTTTTATAACATTTTCTTTGTGTCCATAGGAAGAAACTCTTATATAATTTTCTCCTGAAGGTCCAAACCCACTACCTGGGGTAATAACTACATGACATTTCTTTAATAGAAAGTCAAAAAACTGCCAACTAGTAAGGTTATTTGGAGTTTTAGCCCAAATATATGGGGAGTTAACTCCACCAAAACAAACAATATTTAAACTTTCTAAACCATCTTTAATTATTTTAGCATTATCCATGTAATAATCAACCAAAGCTCTACATTCTTTTAAGCCTTGAATGGTTAATGCACTTATACCACCGGCTTGTGAAATATTTGAAGCTCCATTAAAAAAGGTGCATTGTCTTCTATTCCACATAGAATTTAACACTCCAATTTCACTATCCTGACAAACCAATTGTTTTGGAACTATAGTCCAACCCAATCTAACACCAGTGAACCCCGCATTTTTACTAAAACTATTGATTTCAATAGCACAACTTTTTGCACCTTCAACTTCATAAATACTTCTTGGCAAAGAAGGATCTCTTACATATTCACTGTAAGCACTATCAAAAATAATTATAGCTTTATTTTTATTTGCCCAATCAACAAAAGATTTCAAATCCTCATGAGTCATTACAGATCCTGTAGGATTGTTTGGTGAGCACAAATAAATTAAATCAACCTTTGTTTTAGGCAATTGAGGTATAAAGCTATTCGATTCTAAACAAGGTAAATATTCAAAATTTGTATAACCTTGAAGTTTAGTATCGTAGCCTGGAGTTCTTCCTCCCACTACATTAGAATCAACATATACAGGATAAGCTGGATCTTGAAAAGCAACTTTACTATCACAACTAAATAACTGCTGAATATTTGCAGCATCTGCTTTAGCCCCGTCGCTTATAAAAAATTCAGTAGCTTCTAATTCAACACCATAGTTTTGATAATATTTTGTTAGGGCTTCTCTTAGGGGAGTATCCCCTTGTTCGTCCCCATAGCCGGAATAAGTATCTCTGCTTGATAATAAATCTAATTTATCTTTCATAGCCTCAACAAGTGTTTTGGGCAAAGCCTCAGTTGTGTTACCAATTCCTAATTTCATTAATTCTACACCAGGATTTTCACTTAAAAATGAATTTGTCCTTTTTGCAATTTCAGGAAATAAATAACCTGCAGACAATTTGCCAAAGCTATTATTAATATTCGCCATTTTACTCTTATCTCCTTCTCCAGCTGTTATCAAAGCTAGGATTTTTTTCTAATTCATCTAAGACATTATATAATTGTTGTCTATTTTCTTCACTTTCTAATGTACAAACTGGAAGTCTAAAACTTTCTAAACAATAACCATAACGAGCTAAAGCCGTTTTAATTGGGATTGGATTTGTTTCTATAAAACAAGTTTTGAAAAATGCTGATAAGCTTGATTCAATTTTTCTTGCTTCTTCCATTTTATTATTTAGTGCTAAATCAACCATTTGACTCATTTGTCTTGGGAACAAATTTGAAGCTACTGAAACTATACCATTTCCACCTCTTTGTATCAAATCTAAACCCATATTGTCATCACCACTTAATACAAGAAAGTCATCTGGAGATCTATTAACAACATTTTCCATTTGAGTAATATTACCACTAGCTTCTTTAACCGCAATTATATTAGGACAATCATTAGCAAGAGCTACTAAAGTATCTGTTTCAACATTAACTCCAGTTCTACCTGGAATATTATAAACAATGCATGGAATATCTAGGCTATCGGCAATGGCTTTGAAATGAAGATACAAACCCTTTTGTGTTGGTTTGTTGTAATACGGATTTACCAATAAAACTGCATCAACACCCACGCATTGTGCATGTTTAGAAAGTCTAATTGCTTCTGAAGTTGCATTACTACCAGTTCCAGCTATAACAGGAACTCGATTATTTGAATATTCAACAGTTAATTGAATTACTCTATCATGCTCATCATGAGATAAAGTTGGGCTTTCACCTGTAGTTCCACAAGGAACTAAACCGCTGATTCCATTTTCAATTTGATATTCAATCAAATTTTTCAAACTCTCTGTGTCTAAATTATCCTTTTTTGTAAAAGGTGTTACTAAAGCTGTATGTACTCCACTAAATCTATTAAAATTCATAATTTTCTCCTATCTTACTTTATTAAGGTGCTAACCAAATCATCTAAATTATAAAAGCCTTTTTTATCTTTTATCCATGCGGCTGCAACAATTGCTCCCTTTGCAAACCCTTCTCTATTTTTAGCTCTATGAACCAATTCTATACTATCTGCTTGAGAATCAAAAACCACACTATGAGTTCCGGTAATATAACCCCCTCTAGTAGAAGAGCAATGAATCTCGTTGCTTTTTATTTTTCTTTTTAATTCCTGAGTTACAATACTATCTTTTCCATCAAAATGATCTTTTACAGCCTCTGCTAATAAAAGGGCCGTTCCAGAGGGAGAATCAGCTTTTTCTTTATGGTGTATCTCATTTAAAAATACATCATAAATGGCAGTTTTCGAGACAATAGATGATGCAAATTTAATTATTTCTCTATATATTGCTACACCTAGAGAAAAATTACCACTGTAAATCAAACTACTAGATTTATATTTTTTGGCTAAACTTTTAAGATCCTCTATTTGTTCATACCAACCGGTTGTTCCAATTACACAAGAAACTCCATTTTCAATATAGAATCTAATATTATCTTCTATAGTTGAGGGGTGTGAAAAATCAATTACAACTTCGGCATTATTTAAATTGTTCATAGTTAATTCTTTAGCACTTATTTGAGCACTATCACTGTAGGGATCAACTATAGCAACTACTTTATCAGAGACTTCAGTAAGAGAATTTATCATATTACCCATCTTTCCAAATCCAACTAATGCAATGTCCATTTTGTACCTCTTTCTACACTATAGCAAAATTATTATTCATTGTCTATATAATAACAGAATGTTTTTATATTAACACTATTAATAATATCATAACACCCCTCTATATTGTTTTGAGAGCTATTTTTATTTGTTGTTGATTTTTTTAAAAAAATAAAAGATTATATAATACTAAGGATAAAAAAACTTATGAATATACGCCAATCATTTCATCTTTATAAAATTCTTGAAGATTTTGCTAAAATGCGTATATCCTTTGAATACAGTCCTAAATATATATTACCTAAAACTTATTATCTATCGTACAAAGATGTGAAAAATATATTAAAAGATAATACCAAGTTAATTCAAGCTTTATATAAAAGGGATGAAAAGATTATCCAGTCTATTTTAAATCAAAGCGAAATAAATATTGATGAATTTGAGATGGCTCAAATTGATGATAATTTATTAGATGATAAAGAAAATAGTAACAGAACTCCACTACCAATACAAGCTAGATTTGTTTTAACTGCCTGGAATATGTTGAGAATAAATGCCCTTATCAAAGAAAAAGACAAAATGCTATTAACACTTAATAAAAAAGCATTTAAAGGTTCTTTTTTTCCACAGATTACAAAGATGGCCTTAGCCTTTGAAAATACTTCTTTTAAAAATATGGCCTTAGAAACACTTAATATCTCTAATATTAATCAAGAATTATATTTATTTTATAGTATTTTAGCCTATTATTTTAGAATAAATGGTTTACAAAAGCAAAAAGAAATTTGCTCAATATTGTCTAAGCAATATCTCAACAAAGTAAAGATTGAGGAAGAAGTAGCTAATTTAGCTATCGCAAGACAACTCGAAAGTGCGCCTATAAATAAAAAATCCAAAAACTCAAATATTGAAGAACAAGTCAATCTCTCATTTCTTAAAAAACAATTGGATAAAATAGTTATTGATGAAAAACTGGTAGAATTAATAAGAGAGGACCTTACTTAAAAAGCTATTTTATCCTATAAAAATAAAATAGCTTATCTATTAATTTGATGTCTGTCTTTTTGATTTAATTATTTCTTCTTTTTCTTATTTCTCTTTTCACTTGCTTTGATAAAGTCAGCAAAAGTCCCACCACTAGATTCTTTTTCTGCACTAAACTTTTCTTTATTCCAATTTTGATTGTTATTATTGTTGTTATTATTATTAGAATAATTTCGTCTATTTAGTCTACTATCTCTAACAACTTCGATTACTGTTTCAAATTTGTAGAGACTCTCACTCTTAGCAGCTATTTTTTTTACACTAACCTTAGGCTTTAAAGCTTGAGTTTTTTGTAGATTTTGAAAATAAGCAGCTGAAGATGAAACTTTAGCAGCCATCTTTATTTGAGGCATTTCCTTAACTACAGTTTTTTTTACCTTAACCACTCTTTTTACCACAGCTTTAGGTCTGTTTTCCAACTCTTCTTTTGTAAGAAGTACTTTCTTCTGTACTTCCATTTCTTCATAAGAGCAAGAAAGTTTTTGACAAATATAATGGACTCTTTCAAGATTATCGACAACTTTCATCATTGAGCTATTACAGAAAGGACATTTTTTACTCTCTTTGTAAATTGGCGCAAAACTTTCATAGGAATTCCCTATTTCTTTAACCAGGTCTTTGGTTACTTGTTTTATATCATTTATAAAAGTTTCTGACTCTTCTTTTCCTTTAGATATACTAGTGAGACGCTCTTCCCATTTGCCTGTAAGTGCCGGACTTTTTAGTAGCGGTGGAGCGAGTCTAATAATCTCTCTGCCAATAGAGGTTGGTATCAATTCATTATTGTTAGATCGCTCTATATAATTATTGCGAATTAGTTTCTCGATAATATCGGCTCTAGTTGCAGGAGTTCCAAGACCGGAGCTAAGATTTTTCTTTAATTGTGCATCATCCACATACCTACCTGCATGCTCCATAGCAGACAATAATGTAGCATCATTATATCTAGAGGGGGCCTCAGTAGCTAATTTTTTGATTTTATAATCTTTTAAAGTAATATCTTGGTTGACTTTTAGTGAATCAAAAGCACTACTTTCATCACTTAAATTTCGACTTTTATTAACAGCCTTCCACCCTTCTTGAATCTTTTTTGTAATTCTTGTTTTAAAATTTAATGAGTCAATTTGTAAATTGACAGTGGTAGTTTCATATATATAATCTTGCTCTAATACTTCAATAAATCTTTTGACAATTAATTGCCACAAAGATTTTTCATCAGTACTTAACCTATCTATATATACGTTTTGCTCTGTAGGTATAATAGCATGGTGATCACTAACCAATTCATTTTGTACAAGCCTAGGTGTAATATGTAGCTCTTTGCTTAAAAGCTTATTAGCATTTTCTTTAAACTCACTATTGTATAAAGCTTTTAATCGTTGTGGAATAGTTGGAACAATATCGTCTGTTATATATCTACTATCTGTTCTAGGGTAGGTTACAATTTTATGATACTCATAAAGTTTTTGCAGTACATCTAATGTTTTTTTAGCACTAAAGGATAATTGTAAATTAGCATCTCTCTGTAACTCAGTTAAATCATAAGCTAATGGAGGTTGTTCAGTTTTTTCAACTGCTTCTATATCTATTATTTTAGCCACTGTAGCACTTTTAATAATTTGTTTAATCTTTTTAAGATCGTCTTCATTGTCTATTCTAATAGAATCATTAGAGGGATAATATGAGGCATTAAAAGATCCAAAATCGGCTTTTAGTGTCCAATAAAACTTTCCACTAAATTTTTCAATTTCTTCTTCTCTTTCACACATTAAATATAGTGTTGGAGTTTGAACTCTGCCTGCAGACATTTTAGCATCGTAGTGAGTTGTTAAAGCTCTACTAACATTCATTCCAACATACCAATCAGCTGCGGATCTAGAAACTGCAGCTTGATACAAATTAATATAATCATCCCCATCTTTAAGATTATTAAAACCGTTCTTTATTGCTTGATCGGTTTGGCTACTAATCCAAAGTCTTTTAACTTGTTTATCATAATTGGATAATTTTAATATCCATCTTGCAACCAACTCTCCCTCTCTTCCTGCATCTGTGGCTATTATAAAAGTATCCACATCAGCTCTTTCTAATAAAGACTTCACTATTTTAAATTGATCTAAAGTTCTCTCTATTGGCTCTTGTTTTAAATTATCAGGTAAAATTGGTAAAGATTTGAAACTCCATCTTCTATAGCTCTGTGAATAATAGGCGGGTTGTGCTAATTCTACCAAATGACCTAAGGCCCAAGTGACAATATAATTATCGCCAATCAAATATCCATCATTTTTTTTATAACAGCCTAATACTTTGGCTAGAGATCTTGCAACACTTGGTTTTTCTGCTAATACTAATTTCATATTCATTTTAAGCTATAACCTTTTCCCTCGTTAATAATCTAAAAAAACGATAAGTTATATTTATACATTTTACAAGATAAATTAATTTTTTTATAAAAATTTTAAAATACATAAATTAATTTATGTAGAAAATTACCAAGTTATTTGTTCTACTTTTCTAACAATATTGATTTTTTTGTTAACCTTAATAGACAAACTAACTACCAAATTTCTAGACAAATAGTCGGCGAAAAGGTTAATAAAGAGAAATTCTAAAGTTTGTAATACTTGACTACTATACAAGTTGGTGTTAAAAATAATGTATAAATTATAAACGATTAAGGAGTAACATCATGGCTTATAGAATTACTGATGACTGTGTTGCATGCGGAAGTTGTATTGGAGAATGTCCAGTAGAAGCTATTACAGAAGGCGATATCTATGTAATTGATGCAGATGCATGTATTAGTTGTGGAGCTTGTGCTGAAGTTTGTCCTACAGGTGCAATCTTAGCAGACTAATCTACAATTAATTAAGATAATAATCTTAACAGGGCTGTTTTTTATTTACGGCCCTATTTTTTTTGCTTTTTTTTTATATTCAAATCTATAATTTAATTATACAAAGCATTATATAAAAGTAAGTTTTATGAATTTTTATGAAAATATTTATTTATTTTTATCTGCTTTTATATTGTTTTATTCACCGAAACTAATCGAGTACTAAAAGACCTTTTAGCCTCCTTTTATTAGCCTAAGCTTACATATAATATAATTATTATTTAGTATTACTTGTAATAAAGGTGATGACAAAAGAATAAATGACCTATATTATTTAAGAATAATTAGGAGTATTCAGTGAAGCAAAGCAATATACCAATATTAAGTGTAAGTGATTTAACTTCTTTAATTAAACAAACCTTCAGTGAAAGTTTTCCCCATTTAAATATTATTGGAGAAGTATCAAACTTTAGACCGTCCTCAACTGGCCATTGGTATTTTTCTCTAAAAGATAAGGGTGCCTCTATATCAGTTGTTATGTTTAAAAATAATACCTGGAAAGTAGAAAGACTTTTAAAAGAAGGAGACCAAGTTCAAATTCTTGGTAATTTAGATGTTTATGCGCCGAGGGGAACTTATTCAATAAAATGTGAGAGTATAAGTTTTGTTGGTACAGGTGATATATTAGCTCAGCTAGAGATAAGAAAAAGAGCTTATCAAGCTGCAGGTTGGTTTGATGAAAAACTAAAAAAACCTATATGCAAATTTCCAACAAAATTAGGTGTCATTACTAGCCCCACAACTGCAGCACTACAAGATGTACTGCAAGTATTAGCAAGACGAGCTCCAAGCTTAGATGTATTAATCATTCCCTGTGTAGTTCAAGGAGAAGCAGCTGCTAAGAGTATTGCAAATGCAATAGAGGTTGCCAACACTTTTGATTTATGTGATCAAATCATAGTTACACGAGGTGGTGGATCAATTGAAGATTTACTTGCCTTTAGTGAAGAAATTGTTTTAAGAGCCATATTAAATAGCAAAATACCAATTATAAGTGGTGTGGGCCATGAAATAGATTTTGCACTTTGTGATTTTGTCTCCGATTTGAGAGCACCCACTCCATCTGCTGCAGCTGAACTCGCTAGCAGTGGCTACAATGATATAAAAAGCAAAAGTCAAGAATTAACAGCTAATATAGAGAGTGCTTTAGATAATAAAATCTATTATCTTCAAGAAAGAATCTTGAGATATGATGTTACAAATCTAAATTCTTTTGTGATGTCTAAAATTGATAATATGTACTTTAGAGCTGCTAATGCTTCTAATGATATTGAATTAGCCCTTAACAATAAAATTATTGATTTTGAAAACAGATATAATCTTGCAAAGGTAGAAATTGACTCATTAAATCCCAAGTCTATATTGAAAAAAGGCTATGCAATTATAAAAGATAAAAACAAGCAAATTATAAGTTCAGTAAAAGATTTAAACAAAGATGATATTGTTGGTATTATGTTTGTAGATGGTGAAACAAGTGCAAAGGTAGGTAATTAATGGATTTTGAAAAAAAGTTAAAAAGAATGGAAGAAATAGCTCAAGCCTTGAGAAATAATGAAACTCCATTAGACAAAAGTATTGAACTATATCAAGAAGGTATGGTACTTTCTAAAGAATTAGAAAAAAGCCTTGAAAAAGCAAAGAGAAGTATTGAAATTGTAAAAATTAAAGATGCATCTGAAATTGAAACTGAGGAATTTGGAGACTTTTAATGTTAAAAAAAGAAGAAAGTAAAACTATTAGCTTTTTAATACAATGTGAAGATAAAAAAGGAATTATGCAAAAATGTGTAAACTTTTTTACTGATAAAGATTTTAATATCTTACATTGTCAACAACATACAGATGGGTATGAGAATATGTATTTCATGAGACTGGAATTGGATTTATCAGATCTTAAAACATCAAGAAAAGAATTAGAAGAAGCTTTCGACCTTTTTGCAAAAAAAAATAATCTAAACTGGTCTTGTAGATATAGTGATTACACTCCAAGAATGGCTATTCTTGTAAGTAAAACTAGTCACTGCCTTTATGATTTGATTGCCAGGAAAAACCAAGGTCAACTTCACTGTGAAATACCCTTAATTATTTCAAATCATCCAAATCTTGAAACACTTGCCAATAGTTTTAGAATTCCATACCACTATTTGCCTGTAACACGAGAGAGTAAAGTTGAGCAAGAATTAAAGGTTAGAGCCTTATTAAAACAATTCGATATTGATTTGGTAGTTCTAGCTAGATATATGCAAATTTTAAGTGGTGATTTTGTAGGAGAATGGGAAGGCAAAATAATAAATATTCACCATGCTTTCCTTCCTGCTTTCCAAGGTGCGAATCCTTATCAAAAAGCCTATGAAAGAGGTGTAAAAATGATTGGTGCAACCGCGCACTATGCAAGTAAAGAATTGGACCAAGGCCCTATAATAGAGCAGGAAGTTGTAAGAGTTGGTCATGAACTAACCCCTAAAGGCTTAAAAGAAATTGGAAAAGATGCTGAAACAACAGCTTTGGCAAAAGCTGTACAAGCACATTTAGAATCAAGAATTTTAATACATAAAAACAGAACAATAGTATTTAATGCAAAACATTAATTTTAACAACTCCTAGAACATATTTTGTTGTAGGAGTTTATTTTATTAAACTATATTTAAGAAAATCATCAATAATATCTAAATCATTTTCTGATACAACCAAAATACCTAAAGCAGTTAAAGCTCTTGCTGTAATACCGCTTCCCTGTACTATGTTACCCGAAAAAGTACCATCATATACTGAAGTTGGACCACAAGAGGGTGAATTACTTTTTAAAATAGCTAATTGAACATTGTTAGCTTTAGCTTTATTACACGCAATTCTTGCTCCCTTGTTAAAAAAACTAGTAGTATCTTCACATTTAATATTAATAACTTTGTCTCCCACAATTTCACAAGACAAGCGAGGTACTTCCATACCTGATTCCACTTCAGGACAAATAGCAATAAAATTATGAGCATTTTTATAAGTATTAATAAGCTCAAATAAAGATTCTTTAAGGAAAGATTTACCGTCGTATCTGCAAGGAAACCCCAATAAACAGCGAGATATTAATATATTCATAATTTTTCTTCCTTTAAACTTACTGTTTGAAGTAATTTAGTCGCTGGATTTATGAAAGAAATTGAAAAACAATTAAGTCCAAATTCAGTAGCTTTTTCAGCCCCATATAAAGTATCCCCTAAAAGTGGATATCCACTCCAAGCCATATGAGCTCTTATTTGATGTCTAAATCCATTTGTCAAAGTACAGATAAAATAATTAATACCTTCATCTTCTTTTTTAAAATTAACTTTGGTTTCATAAAAAGTATTGCTAGTCTTATTAACAATTTGTTTATGGTAGTCTTCCATAACTGGCCTTACACTAGTTCTACCTTCACCATAATGTCTAAATAAAGATTTAATAACGACTATATTTTCACTTTTTGGATCTTTATAAGGATATTCCTTAAATCCATCAATTAAAGTCTGCTTGTAAATTGCTTTAACAAAATATTGTTTTACAAACAAATTTTCTTTTTGTTTTTCTCTTAAAAAATCAAAAGACTCTTTATTTTTTGCAACTAATACCAAACCACTAGTTGGAGTATCTAACCGGTGTAGTACTCCACCTTCATGAAAGTTATAGCCAGAAAAATTCTTTACTTGAGAACAATATTCACCAACAATATCTAGTAAAGTAATTTTATCCTTATCTTTTTTTAAAGGTACGGTAGGCAAATTACTTATTTTATTTACAACTATTATACCATCGTCTTCATAAATTATATTATCAACTAAACTATATTCCACCAAAATCACCTACAATTATTAACTTTTGTAAGTATAGAACAACATTCCTGTATTCACAAGTTTAATTTATGATTTACTTATATTAAGTAGTTATTATCAATTGAATTTGGTTAAAGCAATATATGTTATTTTTTTATAAACTTTTTTTTCAAAAAACAGATAAATTTTATATCTTATTTTTAATGATAATCATAAATTTTCAAAGCCCTTTATATTGTGCAATCGCTTGCTCAACCCCTATTTTCAGTTATTTGCAATTCTAAACAAAATAGAAAAAATATTGATTTTAAAGCTATTTAGCATATAAAATTCATAAATTATGAGTAATAAACTTTTTGTTGACAGTTTATATTTATGTGCTATACTTAAATTATAACTGCACAACCGGTTGCACATTAACCGTATAAAAGGGAAAGGTATGCCAATAACTATTAAAGACATTGCTCAAATTACTGGATTAAGTAAATCCACAATTTCAAGAGCATTAAACGATAACCCACGAATTTCAAAAGCAACAATTGAGAAAGTAAAAAAAGTTGCTGATGAATTAGGTTTTGAGAAAAATAATAATGCTACATCATTATCAACTTCCAAAACAGGTAATGTCGCTTTAATATATCAAAATACCTTGGACGTTGATGGATCTAAAGCTTATATAGATCAATTATTTCTTAATTTACGTCATGAATTAAATAAACAAAATTTAGATACAATCATTTGTGAAGCAACAGAGTTTTCTAAAAACACCAGCAACTCAATTAGATTGATAAAACAAAGAAAAATTGATGGCTTACTCTTTTTCCACGCTTCTATTAGTCGAGAAGATAGAGAGTATGCTAATAAAATGAATATTCCTGCAATAAACATTCATTTTAAACCAGAAAACAATAGTAATATTGATTATTTTGTTACCGACAATGAATACGGCGGGTACTTAGCTGGAAAGCATCTTTATGAAAAAGGTTGCAGAAATGTTCTTATAATCTCTTGTGCTCCAAATATTGGTCAAGAATATAGTGAAAGAACATTGGGTTGTATAAAAGCTTACAAAGAACAAGGAATCAAACTTAGTGAAGCTTCCTTTTTATCTATAACCACAAGTTTTTTCAGTGGATATCAATTTGCAATTGATAACAGTGGGTTCATTTCAAAGTTTGATGGCATATTTGCTCAAGCTGATGTGATTGCAGCTGGTATTATTGCAGGTTTAAAAATTAAAAATATTTCTGTACCAAATGATATTAAAATTATAGGATTTGATGATTGTCTCTACAGCACACTTTTTACTCCATTTATTACAACAATCCATCAACCTAAAGAAGAAATTACAAAACAATCTGTAAAAAGATTGACTGAGCTATTAAATACTAATAGCACTACTGCCGGAGAATTTGTTCATTCCCTAATAAAACCTACATTGTTAGTTAGGGAATCAACATAAAATATAATCATAAAAAGGAGATAAAAAATGATTAAATTTAAAAAGTTTCTAGTTCTTTTTATTACATTGCTAACTGCTATTTCTTTTAGCACATTCGCAGGTGGACAAGACGAAATGGCTTCAGCAAGCACTGAGGATGCAAAGCAAACTATAACAGTTGCTGCAGGTGCTGTTGGAATGGAATTTACATTAGCTGAAGAAGCAGCTAAAACTTACATGGAATCTCATCCTGGTGTTGAGATTAATGTTTTACAGACACCCGATCTAACTACTGATAGATTAGGACTTTATCTACAATTCTTCCAATCAAAATCATCTGAAGTTGATCTTTATCAAATTGATGTAATTTGGCCTGGTGATATTGCAGAACATTTGGTTGACTTAAATCAATATGGTGCAAAAGAATTTACTGATGCCCATTTTGAAGCAATTATTCAAAACAACACTGTTGATGGAAAATTAGTTGCAATGCCTTGGTTTACTGATGCTGGACTATTATATTTTAGAACTGATTTATTAGCAAAATATGGTTATAATGCTCCTCCTCAAACTTGGGATGAATTAAAAATTATGGCTACAAAAGTAATGAATGGCGAAAGAGCTGCTGGAAATCAAGACTTTTGGGGATTTGTATTCCAAGGAAATAGTTACGAAGGATTAACTTGTGACGCTATAGAATGGGTTGCCTCAAATGATGGTGGATCAATTGTTGAACCTGATGGAACAATTTCAATTAATAATGCTAATGCCGCTCAAGCTTTAGATAGAGCTGCTAGTTGGGTAGGAACAATTGCACCTGATGGAGTAACCGCATTCGGTGAAGAAGATGCAAGAAATATGTTCCAAGCTGGTAATGCACTATTTATGAGAAACTGGCCATATGCATATTCATTAGGAAATGGAGATGGTTCTGTTATCAAAGGTAAATTTGATGTAAGCCCTCTTCCTTCAGGTAAAAATGGCATGAGAGGTGCTTCACTTGGTGGATGGCAATTAGCTGTTTCAAAATATAGCAAAAACCCTGAATTAGCAGCTGATGTTCTATTCTACTTCACTGGATACGAGCAACAAAAAAAGAGAGCTATCGTAGGTTCATACAACCCAACTATAGAATCTCTTTATGATGATGCTGAAGTATTAGCCGCTGTTCCTTTCTTTGGTTCATTAAAAGCTGTTTTCCTTACAACTGTAGCTAGACCTTCAACTGTAACAGCTCCACGTTATGCTCAAGTTTCAAAAGTATTCTTTGACAATGTTCATAAGGTACTAATGGGAGAATCAACTGGTGCTAAGGCTGTAAGAAATATCGAACTTGATATTTCAGATATTATAGAATAATTAACCCTATAAAGCACCTAACTTAAAATTAGGTGCTTTATGTAAGCAAGGAATTATCACATGAAAACAAAACGACACTCATTAGAGAAAAATGAGCAAAAAATGGCTCTATGGTTATTACTTCCCTCTTTTGTTATTCTTTTCACTATAGCGTTTTATCCTTTAGGCAGTGTTTTTTCAAAAAGTTTTACCAACGAAAGATTTGCTAGCAGTCAAAAAACAGAATTTGTAGGAATGCAAAATTATCAAAAATTATTAAGCTTAAAAATAACAAAACTCGAAGCTGTTTCACAAGATTCTAATGGGACTATTATATATGAGGATCCAATTGATATCCTTCCTAGAGAGCCATTTAGATACAAAGAAATCTCTCAATTTAATATATTTAGTAATCACTATGTATTTTCAGCAACAGACCCCGCTTTTATTGTATCGGTAAAAGATACTTTAACATTTACCCTTTTATCTGTTGCTCTTGAAACTATATTAGGGATGGCAGTCGCTCTCATAATGATAAAAAACTTCCCAGGAAGAGGTGGTATGAGAGTAGCCATGCTAGTTCCATGGGCCATACCAACAGCTGTTTCCTCAAGAATGTGGGAATGGATGTTTGCCTCAACAAGAGTTGGAGTTTTCAATGTAATGGGGCAATGGTTTGGGATAACCAATGGGCAATTCCCTTGGTTAGCAGATCCAAGCACTCAAGTTTGGGCTATGATTGCTATTGATGTTTGGAAAACTACTCCATTTATGGCTTTATTGATTATGGCAGGATTACAAACTATACCAAAAGGAATTTATGAAGCTGCAACAATAGATGGTTGTAATGGATGGAAACAATTTACAAAAATGACTTTACCAATGGTAAAAGACACTCTTGTAGTCGCCCTTATATTTAGAACATTAGATGCACTTAGAGTATTCGATTTATTCCAAATTGTATTTGCTCAAAAGAGATATTCAATGGCTTCTTATTCATATTACCAGTTAATAGATAATAAACTAATGGGATATTCATCAGCGACAAGCGTTGTAATTTTCTTAATAATTTTCTTATTTATTATTTTATACACAAAAATTTCGGGAGGAGTAACTGATGAATAAAAAAGCAAGTAAAATTTTTAGCAAAATAATATTTTGGATTTTAGTAGTCTACTTATTCATTTATTTTGTTTTCCCATTTTATTGGACAATAAATACTTCATTAAAAACTGAAAATCAATTACTAATGACTCCGGCCACTTTTATACCAGTTGATCATTTAACTGGAGAAGCTGTCTTTTCATTACAAAATTATAAAGCAGTTTTTACAAATCCAACATTTATTAATGGTTTAAAAAATTCATTGATAGTAGCTTTATCTGTTACTATTCTCTGTTTAATAATTGGTTCTTTTGCAGCTTTTGCTTTAGGAAAACTTAGATTCAAAGGAAAAAGATTTTCTCTATATCTCATATTATCTATGACGATGTTTCCACAGATTTCAGTTTTAACAGGCCTTTATGCTGTAATTAACAAATTTCATATAAGTGCAATACCTGCAATGATTTTCTCGTATTTCTTGTTTACGCTGCCGTTTACAATTTGGGTAATGACATCCTTCTTTAAAGGGTTGCCAAATTCCTTAATGCAAGCTGCGAATGTAGATGGAGCTACAGCTTTTCAATCATTCTATATGATTTTACTACCACTTACAGCTCCAGCTATGGTAACAACAGGTCTTTTAGCCTTTATTGCAGCTTGGAATGAATACCTATTTGCATTAACCTTTACATCCATAGAAGAATCGGCTAGAACGGTCCCAGTTGCAATGGCACTATTTACAGGTACGATTGCTAAACAAGAACCATTTGGAGAAATAATGGCAGCTGCTGTTGTTGTAACTATTCCACTTTTAATTCTAATTTATATATTCCAGAAAAAACTTATTGAAGGATTAACTGCTGGTGCAGTCAAAGGTTAATAAGTAAAGGTCAGTAATGAATAAATTAATAATCGAAAAAAATATTTTCCCAACAACTGTTGAAGAAAAAAAAATTTATGAAACTCTTTTCCATGTAGCCAATGGCTACATGGGAACAAGAGGATCTATCGAAGAAATTCCAGTACACCCTGGCACATATATCAATGGGGTTTATGATGTTATCAATCTTGAACATGCAGAACCTTTATTTGGGTTTCCAACAAAAAAAGATACCATTGTAAATATTTGTAATTTGCAAGGTTTAAAAGTTTATGTTGAAAATTTAGAAGTTGATTTCAATAATTGTACAGTACTCGATTTTAAACAATATTTAGATATGGAAAAGGGTATTTTATATAGAAATACTATTTATAAAGATCTAAATAATAATGAAATAACAATTAAAGCCCAAAGATTGGCCAGTTTTACTCATCCAAACCTATTTCATTTTTCTTATGTGATAAGTTTAAATAATAAAAAATCTTTAAAAGTGGAAAGTTTTATTACTACTAAAGTCTCAAATTATTTCAAAGAGAATGATCCAAGAGCAAATCATAAAAAACTAGCTCCAATTATTATGAAGGGTTATAGCGACAATACACTTTTCTCTGAAATTGAGAATAGTAAAATTCAGATTCAAATTAAAGTGAATCATACCTCCTCAAACAAAAAACAAGTATCTCACACTGAAAACTCAATTTCCTGTACTTTTGAAAACAAAAGACAAATTGAATTTGAAAAAAATATTATAATATCCGACAGTATAAGAAATATTGATGTTGATAGTACGCCTTTATTCTTAAATGGTGAAGTTCTTAAAAAAGAACAAGCTGATTATCTTAAAAAGTTTTGGGAAATCTCAAAAATAACTATTGGAAATGACGAACAATTAGAAAAAGGTTTAAACTATAATTTATTTCAATTAGAACAATCTAGAAGTATTGATTCTTTTGGCCATCTTGGTGCGAAAGGGCTGAGCGGTGAAGGATATGAAGGCCATTACTTTTGGGACACTGAAATGTATTGCCAACCTTTTTTCACCTTAACCAATCCAAAGATAAGCAAATCTTTATTACTCTATCGATATAATATGATGGGTAAAGCTAAAGAAAATGCTAAAAGATTAGGTCATAAACAAGGGGTTTTATTTCCTTGGAGAACAATTTCAGGAAGAGAGTGCTCAGGGTATTTCCCAGCTGGAACAGCACAGTATCATATCAATTGCGCCATAGCTTATGCCATTATAATGTATTACAGAACAACTGATGATAAAGACTTTATGATAAAATATGGTCTTGAAATGTTACTTGAAATTTGCAGGTTATTTATGGATTTGGGCAATTTTTACGAAGATAAATTTGAAATACATGAAGTAACTGGCCCTGATGAATACACAGCTCTTGTTAGTAACAATTATTATACCAATGTGTCTGTTAAATTTGATTTAGAAAACTTAATACAATTATCAGAGGAATTAAGCTTTACGATAGATTTACAGGAACTAAATACTTTTCAAAAAGCTTATAATAGTATTTATTTACCAGTTAGTGAAAAATTAAAACTTTGTTTGCAAGATGATAGTTTTATTGAAAAACCTATCTGGGATCTAGAGAATACTCCAGAAGAAGATTTCCCATTATTACTTCATCATCACCCACTAGAGCTATACAGATATCAAGTCTGCAAGCAACCCGATGTAGTATTAGCTAATTGCCTATATCCTCAATATCAAGAGGCTGAGTATATAAACAATAGTTATGAATATTATAAAAAAATTACAACTCATGATTCTTCCCTTTCTCCAACTGTTTTCAGCATTGCAGCAGCTCGATTAAATAAGAAAAAAGAAGCCCTTGATTTTTTTGGTAATTCTGCACTATTAGATTTGGATAATTTAAAAAAGAATACAGCTGATGGAATCCATACAGCGAATATGGGTGGATGCTATTTGGCTATTATTTTTGGATTTGCAGGACTTGCAATCAAAAAACACCAGTTATCTATCAATCCAATCTTACCAGAAACCTGGAGTCACTACTCCTTCACAATTATTTATAAAGGATCAAAAATAAAATTTGATATTAAAAAAGATAAAACAAATATAGTTTGCGATAAAGATATTGAAATACTAATAAATAATAAACTTGAAAAAATAAAAGGGGGCAATAGTGATAAAAAATAAAGCAATTATTTTTGATTTAGATGGAGTAATCTGTCATACAGATGAATTTCATTTTAAAGCTTGGAAAAGAATTAGTGATGAAAATAACTTAAAATTTGATAGAACTTTAAATGAAAAACTCAAAGGAGTATCAAGACTCGATTGCTATAACATAATTTTAGATGAAAATAATAAACAGCAAACAGAAGAAGAAAAACTAAAAACTATCGATATAAAAAACAACTACTATAGAGAGTCCTTAAATTCAATGGATACCTCTTATTTAAGTAGGGATGTTAGTGATACTTTAAATAAATTAAGAGAAAAGGAATATCCACTAGCCATAGGATCTTCTAGTAAAAATGCTAAATTCATTCTTGAAAAAATAGGATTACAAACTTTTTTTGATGCTATAAGCGATGGTAATGATATCAAATACTCAAAACCCAATCCACAAGTATTCCAAATTGCCGCTGGTAAATTAAAAATGGATCCTAAGAATTGTTTTGTTGTTGAGGATGCCTTTAGTGGAGTTCAAGCAGGTCTTAATGCAGAGATGAAAGTTTTTGCTTACAATCAAAATGAGACAAACTTTAACAACCCTGATGTAGTAAAAATCAATAAAATATCTGATTTACTAAATTTCTTTTAAAAACAACAATTAAGAATATTCAAATTGTTTGCACAAAATCATTTTTTTATAGTATAATTTAACAATGCAAGAAATACCAATTAGTACTTATTCCTCTCCAACTGTAGTTCTAGATTTGATTTACAGATTAAAAGTAAAAGATGTTATGTATAAAGACCTTGTTTGTGCAAACATGGACTCAACACTTAGAGAAATTCAACATTTAATGAAAAGTAAAAAAATAACAGGCGTTCCTATAGTCCAAGGCAAAAGACTTATTGGATTAGTATCTATGGATGATATAATCCAAGCTCTAGATAAAGGTTATATCGAAGAACCCTGCAAAGCTTACATGAGTAGAAATATCATTGTATTAGAGGATGATATGCCAATCTCTTTTGCAATAAATTATTTTGATAAATTTTCCTTTCATAGATTTCCAGTCTTAAATAGGGAAAAAGAACTTATTGGCATGATAACATCAAGAGATATTACGGCAACTCTATTAGTTGAAATAAACAGAGAAATAGAATTACTTGAAAAAGCTCAAGCCAAAAATAACCCTCCACAACTTAATAATATAAATGGAGAAATCCATAGCTACAATATTATCAAACATGATTTTGAGAATGCTGGATATGCAAGCACTCAAATCAAGAAAAAATTAAAAACAGGTGGTGTAGCCACCCCTATAATTAGAAGAGCAGCTATTGCTTCCTATGAAATGGAGATGAATATTGTTGTCCATTCAAATGGGGGCCAATTAATAGCAACCTATACACCAGAGAAAGTAATAATCAGTGCCCAAGATAGAGGTCCAGGAATTAAAGACTTAGAAAAAGCCTTAACTCCTGGTTGGACTACTGCAAACGATTGGATAAGATCCCTAGGATTTGGCGCTGGAATGGGATTACCTAATGTCAAAAATGTTAGTGATGATTTCTCTATTACCAGTGGTCCAAAAGGTACAACAGTTACCTGTACAATAAATTTACATAAAAAAGATGAGGAAAAAATAAATGAAAGTTAGTGATTTAGTAAAAATTGAAGGCTTTAAAACAGTTACTTTAAATGATGATACACAAATAATAAAAAATGCCTACACAGGTGATTTATTAAGTGATGTTATTGCAAATGTTGGAGAGGATAGTGTTTTAATTACTGTTCAAGCTCATAAAAATACAATAGCAGTTTGCTCCCTTTCTTCTATGCCTGCAATAATAATTTGTAATGGAAGAAGCTGTCCTGATGATATGATAAAAGCTGCAGCAGAAAATGATATTTCTATTTTTACAACTGACGACACCCAATTTGGAGCTAGCGTAAAAATTGCAAAGGCTTTAAACTTATAAGAGTTATGAAAATAAAACTAGATTTACACAATCACAGTTGTCTATCCCCTTGTGGGAGTGATGATATGTTGCCCTCTTTAATTGCTTTTGAAGCAATGGAAAAAGGTATAGATATCCTAGCTCTCACAGATCATAACTGCTCGAGAAATCTAGAACCATTTGCACAAGCTTGTGAAATTTGTCAAATTTTACCTATTTTTGGAATGGAAATTAATACGATTGAAGATATTCATGTATTAACCCTTTTTAAACATTTAAAAGATGCTCAAGAATTCGGTTTTTATATAGAAACTTTATTACCTAATATCAACAATGATCCAAAATTCTTTGGTAATCAAAATATTGTTGATATTGAAGGTAATATTTTATCAACTTTTAAAAAATCCCTAATCACTACATGTGGTATTTCCCTTGATGATGTTATTAATGAATGCTTATCTAGAGACGGGTTAGTTATTCCAGCTCACATAGATAAAAAAGCAAATAGTATTTTATCAAACTTAGGATTTCTCCCAGATTTAGAATATTCTGCACTAGAGGCAATAAGACCACAGGATATTAAAGAAAGTTTTAACAAAACTATCCTTCAAGGTTCAGATGCCCACTATCTTGAGCATGTTGGCAGAAGATATTGTTTTCTTGAGGTAGATGAAATATCTTATGAGGGTTTAAAGAAAGGCTTAATTGATGGTAAAGTTTCTTATATAA
>CAZJGS010000019.1:0-27249 GCA_964545735.1 uncultured Spirochaetaceae bacterium | reverse complement strand
AAATAACAAGCAACTTGATTGTTGCTTGCTATATTTACATATTTCGCAATTACCATCTGAAATGAGTAAAAGCTTTGTTTGCTTCGGCCATTCTGTGTGTATCTTCTTTCCTCTTGAAAGCAGAACCAGTATTTCCAAAAGCATCTAGCAATTCACTAGATAGTTTTTCACTCATTGAGCGACCATTGCGCTTTCTAGCAGCTGAGATTAACCATCTCATTGCTAAAGCTTCACTTCTTACAGTATTAATTTCAACAGGTACTTGATAAGTTGATCCACCAACACGGCGAGATTTAACTTCAACTACAGGTTTTATATTTTCAAGAGCTTTCAAGAAAACATCTAAAGGTTTTTCATCTGATTTCTGTTCAACTGTTGCTAATGCTGTATAAACAATTTTTGTGCTAACGGATTTTTTACCATCTACCATCATTTGACGGATAAACTTTTCAACAATAATATTTCCATATTTTGCATCAGGTGAAATTTCACGTTTTATAGCTGCTTTTCTTCTTGACATATCTTACTCCCCTTAAGCCTTAGGCTTCTTAGCGCCATACTTAGAGCGACTTCTCCTACGATCCGCAACACCAAGGGTATCCTTTGCACCACGAACAATATGATAACGTACACCAGGAAGGTCCTTTACTCTACCACCACGTAGTAAAACTACTGAGTGTTCTTGTAAATTATGTCCAATTCCAGGGATATAAGCAGTTACTTCAATTCCGTTTGATAAACGTACACGAGCTACCTTTCTAAGAGCAGAGTTAGGTTTTTTTGGAGTTACTGTCATAACTCTTGTACAAACACCACGCTTTTGAGGGCAACTTTCAAGAGCAGGAGACTTAGTCTTGTTTAACTGAGTTTTTCTCCCTTTTCTGATTAGCTGATTAATAGTAGGCATCTTTTAGATACACTCCCTTTTTAAAATTCGCGATCCACTCAAATCTCACATTTCGGGGATCTATACTCTTCTTATAAGAGAAAAATATTTCCAATAAAAAAGTAGCCAGCATGAATACGACTAGGTTTTCACTAATAAACTCTACAGAAGGACATTATGCCAACAGGCATAATATCCGACATATTATTTATTAAACATTAGTTGCATCAGCTACTTTTTTTAAATTACCATTTTCTTCAATTCCCATCTCTACTGCCATACTTTCACGTCGTTTAGCAACTTGTTCTTGTTCTGCTTCTTGAGAATTTAACAAAAGGGCTTCGTCTTCGAGTTGAACATTTCTATATCTCTTCATACCTGTTCCAGCTGGAATCAAGTGTCCAATAACTACATTTTCTTTCAATCCTCTTAACTCATCTGTTTTACCCGCAATTGCGCTTTCTGTCAAGACCTTAGTAGTCTCTTGGAAGGAAGCTGCAGATAAGAATGACTCAATTGATAATGCTGCTCTAGTAATACCAAGAAGTAAAGGTTTTGCAACAGATGGCTGACCACCTTCTCTAACAACCCTTTGATTTTCACTTTGGAAACGCTGTTTATCAACTTGTTGTCCATGAACTAATTCAGTATCACCAGCAGAAACAACTTCTACCTTTTTAAGCATTTGACGAACAATAACACCCAAGTGTTTATCATTAATATCTACACCTTGCATTCTGTAAACAGCTTGAACTTCATCAACCAAGAAGGATTGAAGAGCATTTTCACCCTTAATATTTAAAATATCATGTGGATCTATAGCTCCGCCACACAAGCGTTCCCCAGCTTCTACACTATCGCCATCTCTGACAAGCATGTGTTTATTCATCGGTATTACATGTTTATAACTAGTATCATAAGAATCTCTTACTCTTACAATAATCTTACCTTTTGCAACATTTCCAATTTCTACAACACCAGAAACTTGAGCTAGTACTGCAATAATTTTAGGTTTTCTTGCTTCAAACAATTCACCAACACGTGGTAGACCACCAGTAATATCTGCAGTCTTAGTTCCACTCTTGATAAGTTTAGCAAGAATATCCCCAACTTTTACTTGCTGGTTATCTTCACAAGTTAAGTAAGTACCACCAGGTAGTTGATAATTTACAAGTATTTCACCTGCTCCATTAGCACCTGAAGTTATTGTTATTTTAGGTTGTAAATGTTCTAGTTTGTGCTCCGTAATTCTTCTTTGAATATTCCCTGTTTCTAGGTTCTTTTCTTCAACCATAGTTGAACCTGCAGTAATGTCAACAAAATGAACAAAACCGTCAAACTCACTAATAAAGGGTTCACTAAAAGGGTCAAAAGAAACAATAGATTTTTCAGCGGGTATATAACTACCAACTTGAACATCCCGCTCTATTTCTGATCCAGTTTTGATTACTACTTTTTGAGATTTACCTACTATTAAAATTTTCTTTACAATAATTTTTACAATACCATTTTGAGTGCTAGAAACAATTTCATCAGGACTTCCTTTCTTAGTATATAAAGGAGTTCCTTTGGCAATTGTATCGCCTTCTTTAACTAATAACTTAGCATAAGATCCATGTTTAATTTCTGAAGCAACAACATCATAGAAAAGGAAGCCTTTTCTTGAGAATATTCTCATGCCATCATCTCTTGTTACAAAGTGACCTTCAATTGAAGTAACAATAATAGGATATTTCAATGAAACTGTATTATCTTCAGAAGATGTAGAAGCAGTACCACCAATGTGGAAAGTTCTCATAGTTAACTGAGTTCCAGGTTGACCAATTGATTGTGCAGCTATTGTTCCAACAGCTTCACCAATTTCAACAGATCTATTTGTTGCAAGGTTTCTACCATAACATTTTCTACATACACCATGTTTTGCTTCACAAGTAAGTACAGTTCTCAAGAATACTTTTTCAATTCCAGCATCTTCTAGTTTTTTAGCAATCACTTCATCAATTTCTACATTAGCAAGAGCAATTACTTCACCAGTAAATGGATGGTGAACAGTTTCAACTGGACAACGACCAACAATACGTGAGCTTAAAGCTTCAACAAGGTCGTCTCCATCTTTAAGAGCTTCAATCCAAATACCATTAATTGTATGACAATCATTTTCATTAACAACAACGTCTTGTGATATATCAACTAGACGACGTGTCAAATAACCAGCTTCAGCAGTTTTTAGAGCTGTATCAGATAAACCTTTACGAGCTCCGTTTGTTGAAATAAAGAACTCAATAATTGAAAGACCTTCTTTAAAGTTAGATTTAATTGGGAATTCAATAACATCACCAGTTGGTTTTGCCATCAGCCCACGCATACCACCTAATTGCCTAATCTGAGTTTTACTACCACGAGCACCAGAGTCGGCCATCAAGAATAATGGGTTAAATCCATTTTGACTTTCTTTTAAGTCTTTCATCAATTCATCTGCTAATTTTTCATTAGCATCGGTCCAAACTTCAATTACACGGTTATAACGTTCTTCCGAAGAAATACTTGCAAGAACACTATATTGCTTTTTGATTTGTGCATGCTTTTCAGATGCTTCTTTCATTATTGCAACTTTAGCAGCTGGAATTAACATATCGGATAAACCGATAGTTGCGCCAAAAACAGTTGCAAACTTAAATCCAATATCTTTAACAGCATCCAACATTTGAACAGCAACAGAGTTTTTCTTATTAGCAATTGTAGTACCAATTAACTTCTTAAGCTCTTTATCACCTAAACAAAGGTTTTGGAATTCAATACCTTCCGGTAATACTGAATTGAAAATAACTCTACCTGGAGTTGTTTCAATTTTCTCACCATTAGGTAATCTATATCTAATTTTAGCATTGTAGGATAAAATTCCACTATCAATAGCTAATTCAATTTCACTTAAACTATCATAAAAATGGTTTTGTCCTTTTGCATTTTTCATCTCACGTGTTAAATAGTTAACACCAAGAACCATGTCTTGTGATGGGAATACAATTGGTTTACCGTTTGCAGGGTCAAGCAAGTTTGTAGCACTTAACATAAGTGTCCAACACTCTAATTGAGCTGCTTGAGTTAAAGGTACATGAACAGCCATTTGATCCCCATCAAAGTCAGCATTAAATGCATGACAAACTAATGGGTGAAGTTTAATAGCTTTACCATCAACTAATACAGGTTCAAAAGCTTGAATACCTAATCTGTGAAGTGTAGGTGCTCGGTTAAGCATAACTGGGTGTTCACTAACTACATCATCTAGGATTGACCATACTTCATCAGTTTCTTGTTCAACTAAATTCTTAGCTTTTTTAATGTTGTAAACAACACCTTTTTGAACAAGTTTTTTCATAATGAATGGTTTAAACAATTCAAGAGCCATTTTTGAAGGAAGTCCACATTGATGGATTCTTAATTCAGGACCAACAACAATAACAGAACGACCTGAGTAGTCAACACGTTTACCAAGTAAGTTTTGTCTAAATCGACCTTGTTTACCTTTTAACATATCAGAAAGAGATTTTAGAGGTCTATTATTTGCTCCTCTAACAACACGTTTTCTTTTTGTGTTGTCAAACAAAGCATCAACAGCTTCTTGTAACATTCTCTTTTCATTTCTGATAATAATATCAGGAGCATGCAATTGAATTAAACGTGATAAACGATTGTTTCTATTTATTAAACGTCTGTACAAATCATTTAAATCAGAAGTTGCAAAACGGCCACCATCAAGTTGTACCATTGGGCGTAAATCTGGTGGAATAACAGGAATAACTGTTAAAATCATCCATTCAGGCTTATTTTCTGAATTTCTAAAGCTTTCACAAACTTCAATTCTTTTGTATAAATGCTTATCTACTTTGCCTTCTTTAGCGCGCATTTCTTCGCGAAGTTCATAACTTAATTTATCTAAATCTAAGTTTTGTAAAATTTCGCGAACAGCTTCAGCTCCCATGCCAGCACGGAAAACTTCACCGTACTGCTCAAGAGCATCATAGTATTCATCTTCACTTAAGATTTGTTTTTCATTGAGGTCTGTTTCACCAGCAGAAACAACAATATATTTTTCATAATATAAAACACTTTGTAAATTAGCTCTTGAAATATCAAGCAATAAGCTCATACGAGAAGGAACTGATCTATAGTACCAAATATGTGAAACAGGAGAAGCTAAAGTAATATGGCCCATTCTTTCTCGACGGACTTTTACATTAGTAACTTCTACACCACAGCGATCACAAACTACGCCTTTATAGCGAATAGATTTGAATTTACCACAGTAGCATTCCCATTCTTTGGTTGTGCCAAATATTTTTTCACAAAACAGACCATCCCTCTCAGGACGCAAAGTACGGTAATTGATAGTTTCTGGTTTCTTAACTTCACCATATGACCAATCTTTAATTTGCTCAGGTGAAGCCAATTTAATTCTAACACTATCAAAATCTTGAATTTCTTTCATTCCGTTATACTCCTGATTAGTTTAGAGGTGTTTTCTCTTTCTTAGCGATGAGCTCTTCATCCCTTTCGGTTAGAGGAACTTGTCTACCATTATTGTCGTAGACGGACATATCTAGTGCTAGACCACGAATTTCTTGAACAAGTACATTGAATGCCTCAGGCATACCTGCAGCTGTTGAAGGTTCACCTTTAACGATGCTTTCGTAAATCTTAACACGGCCAGTCATATCATCACTCTTAATTGTTAGCAATTCTTGTAAAGTATTAGCAGCACCGTATGCTTCTAATGCCCAAACTTCCATTTCACCCAATCTTTGACCACCAAATTGTGCTTTACCACCAAGAGGTTGTTGAGTTACCAATGAGTAAGGACCTGTAGCACGAGCATGCATTTTATCGTCAACTAAGTGGTGCAATTTTAGATAATAGATATAACCACAGAATACTGGGTTAACAAATTCTACACCTGTTCTACCATCATATAAAGTTTCTTTACTATTTTCAGGTAAACCTGCTTCAAGCATTTTTTCTTCAATTTGAGCCATAGTTGCACTCTGGAAAACAGGGGAAGAATACCATTCATTTAAAGCTACTCCAGCCCAGCCTAATTGAGTTTCCATCAACTGACCAATGTTCATACGAGATGGAACACCAAGAGGGTTAAGACAAACATCTAAAGCTGTACCATCAGCCATAAAGGGCATATCTTCTTCAGGTAAAATTCTTGAAACAACACCCTTATTCCCGTGACGACCAGCCATTTTGTCCCCTTGTCTCAACTTTCTCTTTGTTGCGACAAGAACTTTAACTGATTCTTCAACACCAGGGGGTAATTCATCATTATTAGCCTTAGTAAGACGCTGAACATCAATAACTGTACCAGTAGTTCCATGAGGAACCTTTAGGGATGAGTCTCTGACTTCTTTAGCTTTTTCACCAAAAATAGAATTTAATAATTTAAATTCTGGAGTTGTATCTCCTTCACTTTTTGGTGTTACTTTACCAACTAAAATAGCTCCTGGATTAACAAAAGTACCAATTCTTACAATACCCTCTTCATCCAATTGCTCTAGCATTTTTTCACTAGTATTAGGAATATCTCCTGTTAATTTTTCAGGACCTAATTTAGTTTCTCTAACATCGATTGAATATTCTTTAATGTGAATAGAGGTAAAGATATCTTCTCTAACTACTTTTTCACTGATTAAAACAGCATCTTCATAGTTGTAACCATTCCAAGGAACGAATCCTACAAGGATATTTCTACCAAGGGCTAATTGACCTCTATCTGTTGCAGGACCATCTGCTAAAACTTGACCAGCTTCAATATGTTGGCCAACATCTACCAATGGTTTTTGATTCATACATGTATCTTGGTTAGTTCTAGAAAATTTCTGAACTTCATAAACATCTACGATACCATCAATTTCAACTTCATCGGGTTTTATAACAATCTTTGTTGAAGATACATATTCTATAACACCTGATCTGCTAGCTTTAATTAAAACTCCAGAGTCATAAGCTGCTTTACCTTCCATACCTGTACCTACACGAGGTGTTTCAGGGAATAATAAAGGAACAGCCTGACGTTGCATGTTAGATCCCATAAGAGCTCTATTAGCATCATCGTGTTCTAGAAAGGGAATCAATGAAGAAGCTACAGAAATAACCTGTTTAGGACTTACATCCATGTATTTTATTTCTTTAGCTGACTTTGTTGAATAATCCCCGCTTTTTCTTACAGGAATATCCTCTTCTAAAAAGTTACCAGCTTCATCAATCTTAGCTGATGCTTGAGCAATGAAATATTTTTCTTCATCGTTAGCATCTAAAAATCTATATTGTTGTGCAGCTACACCATCAATAACTTTTCTATATGGAGTTTCTAAGAAACCATATTTATTAATTCTTGTATAGTTAGCTAATGACAAAATTAGACCAATATTTGGACCTTCTGGTGTTTCAATAGGACACATTCTACCATAGTGAGTATAGTGAACGTCACGAACTTGGAAACCTGCTCTGTCTCTCGATAAACCACCTGGGCCTAAAGCTGTTAATCTTCTTTTGTGGGTTAACTCAGCTAATGGGTTAACTTGGTCCATAAATTGTGATAATTGTGAAGAACCAAAAAATTCTTTTATTGCAGCAACAATTGGCTTGATTGAAATCAAGTCTTGAGGTCTTACACTATCATTTTCAAGGTTCATACGGTCTTTTGCAATACGTTCCATTCTAGAGAAAGCACTCTTTAAGGCATTTTGCAATAATTCACCAACACAACGTATACGTCTATTACCAAGATTATCAATATCATCGATGTGATATTTTTTCTCATCCTGAGTACCATATACTTTAATCAAATAATCCATGGTATTAACAATATCTGTGATGTTTAATACTGTATTAGAAGTATCTTCTTCTTCAATATTATCATCATGTGGACCAAATTTTTTATTAAATTTATAACGTCCAACTGCACCTAAATCATAGCGACGAGAGGACATAAACATATTAGGAAGATCTTTTTCTGCTCTTTCTACAGCTATCATTTCACCAGGTTGTAAAACATTATAGATTGTAGATAAAACTGCTTCCTTAGTAGGTTCAGAGTTTTCATCTAAAGTAAATTTAGAGTTTTGTTCATTTTCTAAACAATTTAAAATCATCGGATTATTTAATTTATCTTCAGATTCTAAATTAACAATTTCTAAAGTTTTTAATTTATGAATTTTTAATAATTCTTCAATTTCATGAGGGTTTAACATAGAACCTGCGGTCAAGAAAAGTGTTTTACACTTATCACCGTTTTCGTCTACTGAATTAACCCAAATATCTTTAGCAATATAACTAGAATCTAAATAATCTAAAAGTTCTGGGTCATCTTTTAATTCTACTGTATTTATTTTATAGAATTTTTCGATAATAGCTTCACGAGTTTTTAAACCAATAGCTCGAAGGAATAAAGTTGCTAAAATTCTTTTTTTCCTATCAATCTTTGCATAGATTAGTTTCTTTTTATCATCTATTTCAAATTCCAACCATGCACCACGATAAGGAATAATTCTAGAAGAGTAAATTTCTTTTTCAGTTTTTTCATATGAGAAAATAACACCTGGAGATCTATGAATTTGTGAAACAACAACACGTTCTGCACCATTAATAATAAATGTGCCGCGATCTGTCATTACAGGAACATCTCCAAAGAAAATTTCTTTTTCTCTGATTTCACCATCAGGAAGTTCTAAACTTATTGTTGCCTTAACAGGAACATTGTAAGTTCGACCTTTCTTTTTGCACAGTGATTCAGTTAATTTTTGGTTTGGAAAGTCAATAACATAATGGTTATAAACTAACCGCATTTCACCGTTTGGACTTTCAATTGGGAAAGTGTTTTGGAAAACTTCTTCTAAACCAGTTAGAGTCTCATTATCAACTAATAAATTTTGTTTGCTGCGATTATATTGTAAAAAACGTTCATAAGAATCCAACTGGACACCAATTAGGTTTGGTAGTTCACAAACTTCATAAAATTCAGAACCGATGTATGTGCGTTTTATGGATTTGCCTGTGGCACCCATCATCTACCCTCCACGTCAAAAATCTAAGATAAACTTAGTCGGTGTTTAACACCTATCTCCCCAAAAGGGGAATGAAAAGACACGTTTAGCCACCATGATAAGGTGGCAATTTGCCTTTATTAAAAAATAAGGCCAAAAAAAACAAAGCCGGACCCGGTGAACCGGGCCTGGCAAAAGTTCTTATTCAGCAGCAACAAGTTCAACTACTGCGCCAGCTTCTTCAAGTTTTGCTTTTAAAGCTTGTGCATCTTCTTTACTTACTGCTTCTTTAACAGTTTGATCGCCAGCTTCTACCATTGTCTTTGCTTCTTTAAGGCCAAGACCTGTGATAGCACGAACAGCTTTAATACAAGCAATTTTCTTTTTAGGATCACTTTCCTTTAAGATTACGTTAAATTCAGTAGGTTCTTCTACTACTTCAACAGCAGCAGCTGGACCAGCAGCTACAGCAGCAGCCGCAGTTACACCAAACTTTTCTTCCATCATTGTGATTAGTTCTGATACTTCAAGAACGCTCATGTTTGCGATTGTTTCTAAAATTTCTTCTTTAGTAGCCATATTACCTTCTCCTTAAAATTATGTTCTTCACAACAATAGCAGGTTACGCGTGAAGACTAATGTTGTGTTATTTTATTCTGCTTCAGCAGAGGCAACGCCTTCGCTGTTTTTTTCTACATATGCAAGCATAGTTGCTGCAAGTTTTTGAACTGGTGCTTTCATTGTTCCCATTAAAATGGCTAACAATTCTAGTCTTCCAGGTAATTTACTAAATGCTTCGATTTCAAGAGCACTAAATAGTTTTGCATCAATTTTTGCACATTTGATAACCATTGGTGCGCCAGCTTTTTTAGCACTAAATACAGATTTAGATACTTCACTAGCATTATCACCTTTTGACATGGCGATAGCTGTAGGACCTACAAATATATCGTCTTCAATTTCAAGACCAAGATCTTTCATTGCTAATTTTGCAAATCTGTTTTTTACAACACGATAAGCGCCATCATTTGTCAATAATTCTTTACGTAATTTGGTGATTTGCTCTACAGTCATTCCTCTGTAATCAGTAAATATGAATCCACTATATTGGGCGAATTCATCTCTTAGTTCTTTAACAGCATTTTTTTTAGCTGGAGTGATGCGTGTTTTATTTTCCATTGCAAGTGCCTCCTACTTAGCCATGAAGTCTTTGACCGACACATGAACACCGGGGCCCATAGTGGAGGACAATGCTAAAGAAAGAACGAATTCGCCCTTTGCGTCAGCAGGCTTCTTACGAATGATTTCCTTAAGTGCTTTTTGTGCATTTTCGCTAACACTTTCAGGATCCATGCTTACATGACCAATTGCTAAGTGAACTACACCAGTCTTGTCAGAACGGAATTCTACACGACCTTTTTGTAATTCAGCTAAAGCGCCCTTGATATCAAAAGTAACTGTTTGAGTTTTAGGGTTTGGCATTAAGCCTTTTCTACCAAGAATAGGACCTAAACGACCAACATCTTTCATCATATCAGGGGTTGCAACAGCTACATCAAAATCTAACCAGCCACCACGAATTTTGTCAATTAAATCTTTATCACCAACATATGTTGCACCAGCTTCTTTAGCTTCTTCAACTTTGTCGCCTTTACAGAAAACAAGAACACGTTTTTGCTCACCAAATTGGTGTGGTAATACACAAGTATCACGAACGGTTTGACTTTTTTTCAATGATAATTTAACAGATAATTCAACAGTTTCATCGAATTTTGCAAATGCAACTTCTTTAACCAGTTTTGAAGCTTCACTAAAAGTATATAGAGTTTCACTGTCTACATTTTTAGCTGCTTCAAGATATTTCTTTCCGTGCTTCATATTAGGCCTCCAACTCTACGCCCATACTTCTACAAGTACCTGCGACAATCTTTTTCGCTGCATCAATGTCATTAGCATTTAAGTCTGGCATTTTTACATTAGCGATCTCTGTTAACTGTGCATCTGTGATTGTTCCTACTTTTGTTGTGTGAGGAACACCACTACCTTTCTTAAGGCCTAAAGCCTTCTTAATTAGTACTGCTGCAGGTGGAGTCTTTAAAATAAAAGTAAAGCTCCTATCAGAGTAAACTGTGATGATAACGGGAAGAATAAGTCCAGCTTCATAAGACTTTGTCTTATCATTAAACTGCTGAACAAATTGGGGGGCACTAACGCCATGAGGACCTAACGCTGGACCAATTGGTGGTGCAGGTGTAGCCTTTTGGGCAGGACACTGTAACTTGACTACAGTAATAACCTTTTTCTTTGCCATGTTTTTCTCCTTACGTAGCTGAGCTTGGTCTGAGCTGACCGTATAGTTCGAGCTCCTACGTTGGTTATAACGCCTGTCATACGAGCAGGCTCCCACCTTTCCAATTAAAATAATTGAAGAGGAGTATAAACGAAACAATTCATTTTATAAAAAAACGATATGTCACAAACCAAACTAGTCGGTTTGTAAATATTTGCAAAGTAACCTAAATTACTTTACAAACTTTTCTACTTGTTCAAAAGTTAATTCTACTGGTGTTGAGCGTCCAAAAATACCAACACTAACAACAATTTTGTTTTTTTCAAGATTAACTTTTTCAATTTCGCCAGAGAATGTGTCAAAAGGACCATCAACGATCCTAACTGTTTCTCCAACTGAAAAGTTTTGTCGAGGTTTAAATACTTTATCAGCGGCTATTTCACCAGTTTTCATTAAAATACTTTTTACTTCTTCTTGGTGCAAAGGTTTAGGTTTAGCTCTTTCAGTGGATGTTAAAAAACCAGTAACACCTTGAATTCTTTTTATTTCACCACACCATTTTGCCCAAGAATTATCAGGAAGATCAAGTTCAACTAAAATATATCCTGGAAGGATTTTTTTCTTTACTTCTTTCTCTTTGTCATTTTTAATTTCAATAACAGTTTCAAAAGGAACTTTTACTTCAGAACAAACATTTGCAAAATCAAGATTATTTTCTCTTAATTTATTAATTGTTCTTTCAATCTTTTGCTCATACCCGGTGTATGTATTTACTACGTACCAACCTTTAGCCATAATCCATCCTACTTTAGAATAATAAATATAGACCTTGAAGTAATAAATAATCAACAAGACCTAAGACAGCTGCAATAATTACGACAGAAACTAAAACAACTCTGGTTGAAATGACAACTTGATCTTTTGTTGGCCATACAACTTTTGTAAGTTCTTGACGAGATTCTTTAAAAAATTTTACAAATTTATTCATATCTTCTCCCTAGAATATATTGATTAATCAAATCAAATATTTTTAGAAATCCTTCACTAGGCACTTCTATAGCACCTGTAAACTGAAAAATAAACACATCTTATAATTATGCTTAAATCCCAGCAAATAGTATTACTGAGATTTTATCGCGATTCCTTATAAAAATCAATACGAGAAGCCAACAGGTCAGGTAGGATTCGAACCTACAACACCCGGTTTTGGAGACCAGTGCTCTAGCCATTGGAGCTACTGACCTGTTTGCTTCTCGATTAACATTAGGAATTAGACTATTTAATTTTTGCTTCTTTGTGCAAAGTATGTTTGCGTTCAAATGGGCAATATTTGTTTAACTCTAATTTGCCTGGTGTGTTACGGCGATTTTTTTGTGTTGTATAATTCTTATTGTTACAAGAAGTACACTTTAAAGCGATTTTCTCAACTGGGCCTTTTTTCTTACTATTTGCCATATCCTACTCCTTAGAAAGTTGCATTTTTCAATTCTTAAAGGTTTTTTTTTCTTATAGCCCTCAAGCAGATTTGAACTGCTGACCCCCACCTTACCAAGGTGGTGCTCTACCACTGAGCTATAAGGGCAAAAAGTATTGCCACCACATATGAAAAAACCAATACATGCGAAACTCAACATACCAAACACCCTTCTTTTTGTCAACCGAATTTATATTTTAATTTGACTTTTTTTCATTATTTATCATATTATAGCCTATTCAAGTCTACAAATAATATTGATATCTTGTAATGATACAAGTATTGTTATATTTTACTTATATAAATAACAAATTCCTAAATTGGAGATCAAAATGGCAAATTCACAGAAGACTCGCTTTGGAATGAATGCTCACGATATAGTACAAGACTATGCAGAGCATTTAAAATACACATTAGATTCTGATATCTTTCACAACACAAAAGAAGGTTATTATCATGCCCTGGCCTTATCTATTAAAGATCGCATCGTTCATCAATTGCATGAAAGTAGAGAAACCCAACGAAACAAGGATGTAAAGAGAGTTTATTACTTTTCCTTGGAATTTCTAATGGGTAGAGCTATGACCAACAATATAATTAACCTTGGAATTGAAAATGAAGTAAAAGAAGCTTTAAATGAATTAGGTAAAAGCTATGAAGAACTTCAATCTCAAGAACCCGATGCGGGTCTAGGTAATGGTGGATTAGGTAGATTGGCAGCTTGTTTTCTAGATTCTTTAGCAACTCTTGAGATACCAGCCTTTGGCTATGGTATCAGATATAATTATGGTATCTTCAATCAACAGATAAAAAACGGTTGGCAAGAAGAAGTACCAGATAACTGGTTAAAAAATGGAAACCCTTGGGAAATTCCAAGAAATGATTTAAAGTTCCCTGTTAGATTTGGTGGTACAGTAAGAATTATCAATGAAAATGGTAAAGATACCTTCAAATGGGTGGATGGTGAAGTTGTAACCGGAATGGCTTATGACATGCCTATTGTTGGCTATGGTTGTAAAACGGTTAATACCTTAAGACTCTGGAGTGCAGAAGCTGCAAAGGATTTCGACTTCCAAGAATTCAATGAAGGGGATTATACTGAAGCTGTAAGAGCAAAAATAACTGCTGAAAATATTTCACAAGTCTTATATCCAAATGATACCGGATACATGGGTAAAGAATTAAGATTAAAACAACAATACTTCTTTGTTTCATGCTCTTTGCAAGATATTTTTAGAAGATTTAAACAAAAACCAGATCACAAATGGTCAGATTTTTCAAATCTTGCAGCAATTCAACTAAATGATACTCACCCTTCCCTAGCTGTTCCAGAATTAATGAGATTATTAATTGATAGAGAAGGCTTAAATTGGGATGAAGCTTGGAAAATAACTGTAGATACTTTAAGTTATACCAACCATACATTAATGCCAGAGGCTTTAGAAAAATGGGCTCTGCCTATGCTAGAAAAACTATTACCAAGGCATGTTCAAATTATTTTTGAAATTAACCACAGATTCTTGCAACAAGCTGCTGCATTCTTCCCTCTTAGACCTCACAAACTTAGTAAAGTAAGTATTATTGAAGAAGCTAATCCAAAAATGGTTAGAATGGCAAACCTTTCTATAATTGGATCTCATAGCACAAATGGTGTTGCAGCACTTCACAGTCAATTGTTAAAAACAAAGCTGTTTCCTGAATTTAATTTAATATTCCCTAAAAAATTTAATAACAAAACAAACGGAATAACTCAAAGAAGATGGTTGTTAGATTCAAATCCTAAATTAGCTAAATTAATAACTAATGCAATTGGTGATGATTGGATTTTAGATTTTGCTAAAATAAAAGACTTAGCTCCCTACGCTGAAGATAAGGCTTTTAGAGAAGATTTTGCTAAAATAAAACAAAATTGCAAAATTGAAGCTGCTCAATTCTTAAAAAAAGATACTAATTTAATTATTGATCCCAATACTATGATCGATACTCAAGTAAAAAGAATTCATGAATACAAAAGACAGTTATTAAATGCTATGAATATTTTATTGATTTATACAAAACTTAAAAATGGTGAAATCAAAAAAGCTGATATGGAACCTATGACTTTCTTATTTGGAGGAAAAGCTGCTCCAGGATATGTAAATGCTAAATTAATAATTAAATTTATTAATAGCATATCTAAAACTATTAATAGCGATCCAGCTGTTAATGATGTATTAAAAGTATTCTTTATGCCTAACTATAGAGTATCAATGGCTGAAAAAATAATTCCAGCTACAAACCTTAGTGAACAAATTTCAACAGCTGGAACTGAAGCTTCAGGAACAGGTAATATGAAATTTATGGCTAATGGCGCTTTAACAATTGGTACATTAGATGGAGCAAATGTGGAGATGGCTGAAGAAGTTGGAAAAGAAAATATGTTTATCTTTGGTAATACTGAAGAGGAAATAGCGGCTCTTGCACCAACTTACCATCCTTATGATTATATACTAAATAATGACTCTATTAAAAATATAATTAATTTGGTCACTAGCGGATATTTCAACATAGGCGAGCCTCAAATATTTGATAGATTAACAAGGTCTTTATTAGAAGAAGGAGATAGATACTTCTTATTTGCTGATTTAGATATGTATAGTGTTGCTCATACTACTGCAAGATCCTTGTACAAGAACAATAGAGATGAATGGAACAAAAAGGCTATACTTAATATTGCAGCTTCTGCTAAATTCTCTTCAGATAGAACAATTAAAGAATATGCTAAGGATATTTGGAATGTTAAACCTTGCACAGTAAAAAAAGCAGCTCAAATAGAAACAGCTGTTGAAAATGCTAAAAAGTTTTAATAGTTATAAAATTTCTTTTTGAAACTGGTTTGATTAATACACATTAATCAAGCCATTTTTTTATTGATAAATTATTGATTGACAAAAGTCTGAAAGAGAGGCATACTTTATTTGATATCAAATTGATATCAAATAATAGGAGATATAAAAAATGGATGAAGTTAAAGAATTTAAAGTTAAAGCCCTCAATGGAGGAATAATGCTTTTAGTTATTATTGCAATGCAAATTGGTGTGATTGCCCTATTTCTACTTACTCTAAAATCATTTCTTATCGTTTCAATAATCACTCTTTCTTTAATTGAAATAGTGCTTATTGTTTTAGCAACAGGATTGAAGGTACTAAAACCAAACTCAGCAAGAGTATTAACTTTTTTTGGTACATACAGTGGCACATTAATTGGACCAGGCTTTTTCTATGTAAACCCTTTCTATACAAGTGCTACAGTAGGATATAAAAGCGACCAAAAAAAAGATCCTAATGGCAACACAGTGCCTTTTGAAAGACCAATAAAAAAGCTTTCTTTAAAGGCTATAACCTTAAATAACCAAAAGCAAAAAATAAATGATTCAATGGGAAATCCTATTGAAATTGGTATTGTTGTAATTTGGAAAGTTATCGATAGTGCAAAAGCTGCTTTTGCAGTTGAGAACTACTATGAATTCTTGTCAATTCAAAGCGACAGCGCTCTGAGAACAATAGTAAGACAATATCCCTATGATTGTGAAGATGACAATAAGCTATCTCTACGAGGCGATTCTCAAGAGATAGCAGAAAGCTTAAAAGATGAAATTCAAACAAAAGTAAAATTTGCAGGTCTAGAAATTATTGAAGCTAAAATAACTCATTTGGCATATGCTCCAGAAATAGCAGCTGCCATGCTTCAAAGACAACAAGCTGCAGCTATAATAGATGCTAGAAAAATGATTGTTGAAGGTGCTGTTTCCATGGTACAAATGGCTCTTGAACAATTAAAAGAACAAAATGTACTAGATTTAGATGAAGAGAGAAAAGCTGCAATGGTAAGCAATCTACTAGTAATTCTTTGTGGAAACAAAGATGCACAACCTATTGTAAATTCTGGTTCTCTGTACTAAATAATTACTCAAGGAGAAAAACAACTCCGTCTTTTGGGCGGAGTTTATACTATATGGATGAAAAGAAAAAACAGCAAAGAAAACAACTCCCTCTTAGACTCTCTTCTTCTTTGTATGAAGAGTTAGTTGGGTGGGCCGATCAAGATTTTCGATCAGTAAATGCTCAAATTGAATATCTGCTTTATGAGTGTGTAAAAAAAAGAAAAAAAAGAGTTAAAAAAAATTTAATCTTAAGTGAAGAGCTTGATGCTGTAGAAAAGTAACTTTAGGATAAAATCTTTATAAACCCATCGATTGCTGGGGGTATAACTTTAATTAAAATTGGAGCTAATATTAAACTAGGTAAATAATTGGCAGTTTTAAATTTCTTTATATCTAATAAATTAAAGGCAATCATCAATATCATTATACCGCCAATTGCGGATAATTCATTAATTCCGGACTCTCCAATTAATGGGGAGATTAAAGATCCTAAAATAGTAAAAAATCCTTGATAAACAAGAATAACAAAAATACTGAACATTACTCCAATACCATAGGTAGCAGCAAAGACAATAGCCATACTTCCGTCTAAAAAACTTTTAATCAACAATATTTCATAATCCTGAACGGTCCCTGCTTGAATTGGTCCTAAAATACTCATAGCCCCGGAACAAAATAAAACAGAGGCATTTAAAAATCCTTTTGCAAAGGTATCGCCTTCTCCCTTATTAACAGTTCGTCTCTCCAAATAAGTGCCTAAATTATAAATACCATCATGTATTTTTAAACTGTAACCAATCAAGCCACCAATAATAATTGAAAACAGTAATACAACATAGGACTGTGTTGCTATTCCCATAGATATTCCAATTAATAGAGTAGTCAAACCCGCAGCACTTTCAACAATATGCTTGAATTCTTTACTAATGTGATTTTTTATAACCAAGCCAATCAAAGAGCCTATTAATACTGTTATACAGTTGATAATTGTTGCAATCATGAATATTAAACTATAATATTACATAGACACTTTCAAGAGGTATATATTTTGTTTAACATTATTTTAGCAGCTGGACTATCATCAAGGATGAAAAAAAACAAATTATTATTAAAATATAATGATAAAACTTTTTTGCATCATTTGATTAAAGCCTCTTTTAAAGCAAAACTAGAAGTAATTGTAGTTACAGGTTGTTATAAAAAAGAGATTGATCTTGAAATAAATAATCTAGAAAAAACATTTGGCAAAAAAATTTATATCACTGATAATCCTAATTACAAATTAGGCCAATTATCTTCTCTTGTAACTGGTGTTTTAAAACTTAAAAATCTAAATAATAATGAACCATATTTTATAAGTGTGGGAGACATACCTTTGCTTAAAGGTGAAGATTTCTTAAACTTAATCTCTCACTTAAAAAACCATGATGCTCTTAGACCTTTTGTAAACAATACTTTTGGACACCCTGTATTACTAAACAATAGATTAACTGATGAAATTATCAACTTGAATTATATAAATAAAAAGGAAGGCCTAAGATCTTTCTTAAAGAAAAAAGATACAATAGCCTTCCCATCTACCAACTTAGCTTATATTAGTGATATAGACACTCAGGAAGCTTATGAACAACTTATTTCTAAGCCATTTTTATAAGATAAATGTATATAAGCACCGTCTTTAAAGTTTCCTTTTAATATTTCTTTTGCCAAAGGATTTTCAACTATTCTTTGTATGGCTCTCTTTATTGGCCTTGCTCCAAAGTTAGGATCATATCCAACGGTGAATAATTCTTCTAGTAAGGAATCTTCCCAACTTAAATGTAATTGTTTATTTTCTAAACGTTTCTTTAATTCTTCAAGTTGTAAGGATACAATTCTTTCTACTTGATTTTTACCCAATTTATTAAAAATGACAATTTCATCAATTCTATTGATAAATTCAGGTTTAAATGCACTTTCAATTGCTAAATGGACTTTTTTACTAGCAAGACTCTCGTCTATCTCATCTAATAAATATTGAGATCCCAAATTACTTGTCATTATTATAACAGTGTTTGTAAAGTCAACAATTCTACCTTGTCCATCTGTTAGTCTTCCATCATCTAGAACTTGAAGCAGTACATTAAATACATCAGGATGAGCCTTTTCTATTTCATCGAATAGAATAACAGAATAAGGTCTTCTTCTAACAACTTCTGTTAATTGACCACCTTGATCATAGCCCACATATCCAGGAGGAGCACCGATTAGCCTGCTAACAGAATGCTTTTCCATATACTCACTCATATCAATTCTTTCTAGTGCTTTTTCACTATCAAATAGGAAACGAGCCAATACTTTTGCCAATAAAGTTTTACCAACACCTGTAGGTCCTGCAAAAAGAAAACTTCCTAAAGGTTTTCTTTCATCTGAAATACCTGTCTTATTTCTTCTAATTGCATCGCTAATAGCATTAATTGCAGCCTCTTGGCCTATAACTTCAGAGGATAAAGTCTTTTCTAGATTTAAATACTTTTCAATTTCACTTTGCTCCATTCTACTAATTGGAATACCTGTCCAGTTACTTACTATTTTCTCTAAATCTTCTTCACAAACTTCTTCTCTTAATAATGAGGATCCTTGTTTTCTCGATTCTTCTATTTTTTTTGATAAGTTCTCTATTTCTACAAGCAGATTAGGTAATTCGCCATGCTTTATTTGAGCAGCAGTTGCCAAATCTCCATCTCTCTCTGCAGCTTGTTCTTTGTTTTTCAATTCTTCAACTTTAGCTTTCTTTTTTCTAATATTGTCTATAGCTTTTTTTTCATTTAACCATTGGGCACTCATAGCATCCATACTAGATTGTAAATCAGCTAATTCTTTTTCAATTTTTAATAATCTTTCTTTGCTAATTGAATCTTCTTCTCTACTAAGTGCTTGTTTTTCAATATTTAATTGTAGAATTTTATGATGAAGTTTATCCAATTCTTCAGGCTGACTTTCAATTTCAATTTTCAACTGACTTGCTGCCTCATCTACTAAATCAATAGCTTTATCTGGTAAAAATCTATTAGTAATATATCTGTTACTTAATACGGCAGCTGCAACTAACGCTTCATCTTTAATTCTAACTCCGTGGTGTACTTCGTACTTTTCTTTAAGTCCTCTTAAAATAGCAATAGTATCTTCAACACTAGGCTCTTTTGTAAATACAGGTTGGAATCGTCTCTCTAAAGCCTTATCACTTTCAATATATTTTCTATACTCATCTAAAGTTGTTGCTCCTATTGTATGAAGTTCACCTCTAGCTAAAGCTGGTTTTATCATATTAGAAGCATCTGTTGAGCCTTCTGCGGCTCCCGCTCCAACTATTGTATGAAGTTCATCAATAAATAATATAATGCTACCTTCGCTTGAAATTATCTCATTGATTACAGATTTAAACCTTTCTTCAAATTCACCTCTAAATTTAGCTCCAGCTAATAGAGCACCCATATCTAAAGATAATATTTTCTTATTCTTCAAAGATTCAGGAACATCATTGGCAACAATTCGATTTGCTAAACCTTCAACAATTGCGGTTTTACCAACACCAGGTTCTCCTATCAATACAGGATTATTTTTAGTTCTCCTTGATAAGACTTGCATAATTCTTCTTATTTCTTCATCACGGCCTATAACTGGATCAAGCTTTCCGCTTCTAGCCAATTTTGTTATATCTCTACAATATTTATCTAAACTTTTATACCGTGATTCAGGATCATTAGAGGTTATTCTTTGACTCCCTCTAATATCTTTTAAAGCTTCCATTACATTTTTTCTGTTTATACCTAAGTCTGTTAGATGTCTTTTTAAGTTACAATCTGTGTTTAATAAAGCTAAGAAAAAATGTTCTGTGCTAACATATTCATCTTTAAACTTTTCACTTTCTTTCTCTGATTCATAGAGAATATTTGAAGCCTCTGGAGAAAGACTTTGTGAGGTATTTCCACCATATGCTTTAGGTAGTTTTCCAATTTCTTTATCAACTAAGTCTACAACAAGCCTGGGTGTAACTCCTATTTTTTCAAGTAAAGGAGACAACAATCCCTCTTCTGCATTAAGCATCGCTAAAAGAATATGTTCTACTGTTATTTGTGGGTTCCCGTTTTCGTGAGCGATGGAACCGGCAGACTGGAGAGCTTCTCTCATTTTAATTGTCATTGATTCTAAATTCATTTTTACTTCCTTTTTTACTCGCCCTAAGTATTATAAAAGTAATAAAAAAATGATGGAAAGACAACTAAGAAAAATTAAATTATAAAGTGTCTAAAGATTTATGTTGCTTTGAAAAAACTCAAATAAGTACTAATTAGATCTTTGTTTTTATTTGCATCTTTTAATTCAAGAAAAGCTAATTCGATACTAAATGATTCTAATAACAAGGCAATATGATCACTCAGTTTTACAATGGAAGTGTCTTTAATTATATCGCCACGATCAATGCCTAATCTTAACAATCTTTTAAATAATATATTTAGTTTTGCAGTTCTTCTTAAAATAACAGAGTTAAAATCAGTACCTTCTTTTCTCATAATAAACATAACATCTACGAGCGAGGTTAACTCTCCTATATGCTCAATTCCAGTATCAATAATATCTGAGCAAATTGCAATAATCCTATCTAAAACATTATCATTAGAGTTCCAGGCAAAATCAACATATTTTTCAAACATCTGCCCTGTTACTAACTTAACAGCATAATAATAAATTTGATCTTTATCTTTAAAATATTGATATATAGTAGGTCTAGATATACCACTTTCTTGAGCTATCAATGAAAGATTAGAATCCTTATACCCTTCTTTAGCAAAAACATCTAAGGCCGTTTGTAAGATTTTTATCTTCCTTAATTCATGATCAATTTTCTTTGGCATTCTTTTAATTTCCTTGATGTTAAGACTATAAAAATAGACTCAAATTTTTTTTGACAGTTTTATACCTTATTGTACTATTATGCAATATAATTTAGTACAACTCAACATCGTATTTAGGAAAATAATAAATTATTTCAATATTTCACTAACAAAATTAAAAAATAAAAAAGGATCAGCTATATTTTACTGACCCTCTGTATAAATTATTTTAAAATTAGTTGAGCTTATCACTCATTGTTGCAACTATAATAGCCTTGATTGTATGCATCCTATTTTCAGCTTCATCAAATACTCCAGAGTGTTTTGATCTAAAAACTTCATCTGTCACTTCCATTTCTTTTAAATTATAAGTATCCTTAACCAATTGGCCAACTTTAGTTTCTAAGTCATGGAAAGACGGTAAACAATGCTCAAATAACACATTTTCATTACCACTAGCTTTTAGTAAATCCATTGTTACTTGAAAAGGTTTGAGAAGTTTAATTCTTTCTTCCATTTTATCTTCTTCACCCATTGAGACCCAAATATCGGTATATATAACATCAGCAGCTTTAACAGCATCTTTGGGATTATTTACTACTTCAATTTTTGCACCACTAATTTTTGCAGCGGCTAAAATTTTGTCCATCAAAATAGGATCTGGTGTTAATTCTTTTGGAGTAGCTACTGAAAAATTCATTCCAACCTTAGCAGCTCCTATCATTAGTGCATTAGCAACATTGTTTCTACCATCGCCAATATAAGCAAACTTAATATTTTCTAACTTTTTATTACAATGTTCTTGAGCTGTTAAGAAATCTGCTAAAACTTGGGTTGGATGATCATCATCAGTTAGACCATTAAATACTGGTACTCCACTAAATTTGGCTATATCTTTAACAAGGTCCATACTAAAACCTCTGTATTGTATACCATCATAAAAACGGCCTAATACTTTGGAAGTATCTTCTATAGACTCTTTTTTACCCATTTGACTATTTGTTAAAAAGGTAACACCACAACCTTCATCCATTGCAGCCACTTCAAATGAGCAACGAGTTCTTGTTGATGTTTTATCAAAAATTAATACTAAATTCTTATTTTCTAATAATTTTCCACTTAAGGATTTATCAAAAGCCTTATTCTTTTTTTTATTTTTCAACTGCTTTGAAAGTTCAATTAAATAAAGAATCTCCTCTTTTGAATAATCTAACAATGATAAAAAACTTCGTCCCTTTAAATTCAAATGATTGTCCATAAATCTACCTCTTTACATATTTTATTGTATGCTAATTAAAAATACTATATATTTATTTGCTAAATTTCTTTTTCTGGAATTTCAACATCATCAACCAAATTCAATTTCTTATTCATAACTCTTGTTCTAGTGCCTAGTTTATCTATAGTAGTACTAGCTTGATTTAGTTTTTGTTGAACATTTTCAATTTGTGAAGCAAATCTCTGAAATTCAGATTTTACACTAGTTAAGACAGTCCAAACCTCTTCACTTCTTTTTTCAATTGCTAAAGTTTTAAAGCCCATTTGTAAGCTGTTTACCAAAGCTGCAAAAGTTGTTGGTCCACTAACCACAACTTTGTATTCTCTCTGAATTGTATCGATCAAACCGTTTATACTTAACACTTCTGCAAACAAACCTTCTATTGGCAAAAAAAGAATTGCGAATTCTGTAGTATTAGGTGGGTCGATATATTTTTGATGTATCTCTTTTGCTTCTGATTGTATTCTAGTTGCTATAGCTTTCTTAGCTTGGGCTATTTTTTCTTTATCACCATTTAATTGGTATTCTTGTAATCTCTCATAATCTTCTTTTGGAAACTTTGCATCAATTGGAAGATATATTGGAAAATCTCCCTTACCTGGAAGAATAATAGCAAATTCAACTCTATTGTTGGTTGATTTTCTAGTTATAACATTTTTTTCCCATTGAGATGGTATTAATATCTGCTCGAGTATATTTTCAAGTTGATATTCGCCCCAAGTTCCTCTAATTTTTACATTCATTAAAATTCTTGATAGATTCCCAACATCATTGGCTAATGCTTTCATCTCTCCCAGTGAATTATGAACAACTTCAAGTTGGTTGCTCACAACTTTGAAGGATTCCCCAAGTCTAGCATTTAAAGTAGTTGTTAACTTTTGATCTACGGTGGTTCTTATAGACTCTAATCTTTTTTCATTATCTTCACGAATTTTTTCAAGCTGAGAATTAACATTTGAAGTTAACTTTTCACTTTTTTGCTCAACTGAATCTAAGGAATTCATCAATCTTTGATCGAAGCTTAATATTTGATCTGAGAGTCCTTTTCTTTGATTTTCTAAAATCTGAAAAAGCTCTTTTCTTGTTTCATTATTTTGATTTAATATTAAGGTTAAAGGGGCATCATCACTTTTATTATTGTGTTGTTTTTTCTTCGCTAAAAGAATTAATAAAAACAATAATATAATTGAATTGAGTGCCAAGATTATTATGTTTATATTCATATGTTTATAACAATACCACTAATTTAGAGAAAAAGAAAAGGAATGCGTTTTATTTTGCATTCCTTTTCACTTTATATTGTTTTTATTTTACTAAAACAACTTCTCCATTTTTATATTTTTCACTTACCCAAGCTGATACTTTTTCGCCTTTTAGAGCTTTAACCAAGGCATCAATCTTTGCTGACTCGTTGCCCTCTTTTATTGCTACTACATTGACATAGGGACTTTTTGATCCTTCAATTAATAAACCATCTCTAGTTGCAATTAATCCAGCTGGAATTGCATAGTTACCATTAATAATTGCAGCATCTACATCACCAATAATTCTTGGTAAAGTTGCAGCTTCAATTTCTTTGAATTTAAAGTTTTTTGGATTTTCACTAATATCAAAAGGAGTTGCTTCTAAACCAGCATTTGCTGTTAATTTGATTAAATTAGCGCTCTGTAATAGTAATAGAGCACGACCTTCATTTGTAGGATCATTTGGAATTGCAATTACTGCTCCATTCTTTAAATCACCAAGGGATTTAACTTTTTTAGAATACAAAGCGATTGGTTCTACATGAATACCACCAGCTGATACAAGATGTGTATTACGCTCTTTATTAAAAGTTTCTAAGTAGGGAAGGTGTTGGAAAAAGTTTGCATCAATTTCTCCACTTTCTAAAGCTTCATTAGGTGTTACATAATCAGTAAATTCAATAATTTCTAATTCATAACCTTGTGCTTCTAAATCAGCTTTAACAAGATTTAACATAGCGGCATGAGGCTCTGGTGTAGCTCCGATAACAATTTTATTCGATACTTTTGTTTCTTTAGCACCACTAGCAAATAGTGATGAAATTGATACTAGGGTGATTAGTGTTAATAATAATATTTTTTTCATATGTTCCTCTTTTTATAATTTGGATATAACTATCCTAAATTTTGATTTTTCTGTTTTTATTTTAGTAAATGTGGTGGTTTGGGATAAATTTATTGATTAAATTTATCGATATAGATATTTAGCCCCATAGGGCATCATCATAAGAGATATATCTGTTGTTGAAAAAAATAAATTGTTTGTTTTAATCATGATATTTCTCCTAATATTTGTTGTTTGTAACTTTACAATTATTTTATTAATAGTTCAAGTATATTTATTCACTTATTGCATATTTTTTTTTGTATTAACTCTTTTATACTCAAAAAAGGGTAAAAATACCCCCTAAAATTAATAGAGGGATATATTTTAATAAAATATTATCGTTTTGACATTAAATGAGCTACTAATTTATCACCAAATACCTGAACTAATTCAACTAGTATTAAAATAACAATAACGGCAAAAAACATTACATCAGCTCTAAATCTTTGAAAGCCATAACGAATTGCTAAGTCCCCTAAGCCACCACCACCAATAGCGCCAGCCATAGCAGAATAACCAATTAAATTTATTACAGTTAATACAATACCAGAAACCAAGGCAGGAAGTGCTTCAGGAATTAATACCTTTGTTATAATTTGATAGTTGGTAGATCCCATAGATCTAGCTGCTTGAACAACACCTGGATCAACTTCTTTAAGTGCCGATTCTATTACCCTTGCTACAAAAGGAGCTGCAGCGATACTTAAGGGTACAATTGCTGCAGTAGTTCCAATTGATGTTCCAATGATTAATCTTGAAAGAGGAAATAATAAAATCATTAAAATAATAAATGGAAAAGATCTTAATACATTTACAATTCTACCTAATACATTATTTAATATAGGTAGAGGGAGAATTCCACCTTGTTGCTCACTGGAGGTTATACAAAGTAAAACTCCAAGAGGTAATCCTAATAATAGTGAAAATAATGTTGAAAAGAACACCATTTGTAGTGTTTCGATTGTTGATGAGCTTACTAAGGTAAATAATTGATTCATACACTTTCCTCCACAATAATTCCTCTCTGTTTTAATTTTATAACGGCTTGGGCGACTAATTTTTGATCACCAGAAATATCACAGATTAAAGTACCAACGTGAATATTATCCACAGTTTGAACTCCACCAGCTCGAATATTAAATTCTACTCCAAGTTCTCTTGTGATAGTAGATAGAATTGGTTCATCTGTATGCTCTCCCTTAAATCGAAGAGTATAAAGGCCCCCTGCACTCCATCTAACAATTTCTGATGGAATATCATCATTACTAAGGTGTGCTAAAAAGTCTTTGGTTACAGTTGTCTTCGGAGAGCTAAAGATATCGATAACGGTACCTTCTTCAACAACTTTTCCTTCATCAAGTACAGCTACATAGTCACAAGCATCTCTAACAACTTCCATTTGATGAGTTATCATAACAACAGTTAAACTCATTTTCTTTTGTATATCTTTTATCAAATCAAGAATTGAATGTGTTGTTTGAGGATCCAAGGCACTAGTAGCTTCATCACAAAATAATATATCTGGTTTTGTAGCAAGAGCCCTAGCTATAGCAACTCTTTGTTTTTGACCACCAGAGAGAGTGCTTATTGGAGCATCAGATCTGCCTTGCAAATCCACGAGTTCAAGCATTTGCTTTACTCGTTTTTTTATTTCAGGTTTATCATAACCTTGAATTTCTAAAGGATAAGCAATATTTTGACCAGCAGTTCTTGAGGAAAAAAGGTTGAAGTTTTGAAAAATCATTCCTATCTTTCTTCTTTGCTTGTACAAGTTCTCTTTTTTTAAATTATCTACTCTTTCATTATCATAATACACTTCACCAGAATCAGGTTTTTCAAGCATACTTACTAATCTAACTAGAGTTGATTTACCGGCTCCACTTCTACCAATAATGCCATATACAGTATTAGAGGGGATATTTAAACTAATATTATCTACAGCTTTTAAATCACCATAGTATCTTTTTAATTGTTTAAGCTTTATTTGCATCGTTACTCCAATTAATTTGTTTGTTGTATTCTAACTTAAAGTGGGGATTAATAACAATATATAAGAAGATAAAAAAAACCCACCTTTTAAGTGAGTTGTATATGTTAAAACATTCGTATTTTAAAAATAAAAAAAGATTTGGCGATTATCTACTCTCCCACATAATTGTAGTACCATCGACGTGAGAGCGCTTAACTGCCGTGTTCGGGATGGGAACGGGTGTGTCCACTCTGCTATGACCACCAAATCAATTTATATTTAGATAGAAAATAAATATTATCTATCGAATATAAACTGATGGAAAAAATAAAAAAGGCCCGGCAACTATCTACTCTCCCACATAATTGTAGTACCATC
>CAZJGS010000018.1:0-27384 GCA_964545735.1 uncultured Spirochaetaceae bacterium | reverse complement strand
GTAGTAATACATTGCTCCGTTTAGATCTAGAGGAGGTTCCATAACATGGGGTTGTGCAGTCCATACTCCTAGACTATTAGGAGTATATGCTGGCGCACCACCATAGTTTCCATCTACTCTCATGGCCCCATCACGATGATATTCATTTACATCAACTTTAGCTCTGTTAACAGGGATTTGGTTATGGTTAACTCCTAGTCTATAACGTTGAGCATCTCCATATGAAAATAACCTTCCTTGCAAGAATTTATCTGGACTAAAACCAATACCAGGAACTACATGAGCTGGGGTAAACGCTGATTGTTCTACTTCAGCAAAATAGTTTTCTGGATTTTTGTTTAACTCAAGAACACCTACTTCAATAAGAGGATATTCAGAATGTGGCCATATTTTTGTTATATCGAAGGGATTTTCATAATGATTCTTTGCCTGCTTTTCACTCATTATTTGAACGTACATATTCCACTTGGGAAAATCTTTTTTTTCAATAGCATCATAGAGATCTTTTCCCATATATTCCCTATCCATTCCGTTGATTTTTGCAGCTTCCTCATTTGAGAAGTTTTTAATGCCTTGTTGACTCTTGAAATGAAATTTACACCAAACACGTTCATTTTTACTATTATATAAAGAAAAAGTATGTTCGCCAAAAAAATGCATATTACGGAAAGATGCAGGAATACCTCTATCACTCATAACCACAGTAACCTGATGAAAACACTCAGGTAGAATTGTCCAGAAATCCCAGTTATTTTGTGCAGAGCGTCTTCCAGTGCGTGGATCTCTCTTAACAGCACGGTTTAAATCTGAGAAATTATGAACATCACGAATGAAAAAGGTAGGTGTGTTATTACCAACTAAGTCCCAGTTTCCTTAATCTGTATAAAATTTGACCGCAACACCTCTAATATCACGTTCACAGTCAGCAGCACCACGCTCGCCAGCAACAGTAGAAAACCTAATAAACAAATCAGTTTCTGCTTTTGGTTGTAGAACTTTGGCCTTAGTATATTTAGAAATATCGTGATTTACCGTTAACTTACCATAAGCTCCCCATCCTTTAGCATGCATACGCCTTTCAGGAATTACCTCTCGATTAAAATGAGCCATTTTTTCCATTAACCATACATCTTGCATTACAACAGGGCCACGTGGTCCCGCAGTAATGGAATTTTCATTGTCAGTTACAGGTGCTCCAACTTCATTTGTAAGTTTTTTGTACTTTTTCATGATAAAACTCCTTTTGTTTTGTTAACTTTTTTAAAAAAAATCAATAATATATGTATAGTCTACAACGACATACACATAACCAACATCCATAAATATGAGCAAGTTTTGAATAACATAAGCATCCCTATTTTAGGATTCTTATTAGAGAATAAAACTACTGGAATATAAAATGCAAAGCTTATAATGATAGCAAACCACATCAAGCTAAATTCTGCTTTAATACCTCTATTTATAAAGTAAAAATAGGCCACAAGCATTCCTTGTATTAAAAATGGGATATTCCTTATAATTCCCCAAAATAGAGGTGGGTATCTTTCTTCCCATTTGTTTTGAGGCATAAAACAAAGAACAATACGTATGATAGCAAGAATATAAATAGTGTAGGAGTAGATAACCATATTATTTGAAGAAAAAATGAGCACACCAATATGCCATAGTATCAAATAGAACAATGTCATCGATATTGAGGTTATTTGCTTGCCACGACCAAGTTTTTTCCTTAATTCTATTTCTTTTCCTGTTCTAATTAGCATTATTCTAGGTATTAAATGAAAAGCATCACCACCAACTAAAATTAAAGCCATAATTGATGATAAGAAGCGAGCGTGATTACTAAAACTACTTAACAGGAGTATGAATCCAAGAATTGAAGCTGTTATGAGATACGATATATCGAATATTACCTCAACTGTACCAAATACTCGTTTCATAGTGTTTTTTTCTCCTTTCTATCAATAGATTTAGCCATCCATAGAATGTGAATTGTTACAGCAGTAGCAATTATAAAAAGCAAGATAGAAATCCAAAGATTTTTTACAAGAAACATTGAAATAATCATCATAATCCAAAGCCAAATTAAACTAATCAAGACTGTTTTATTTTGAAGACCACATCTTCTCTCATAATTCTCTACATGCTCTTTAAAAAAAGAGATTTTCATTATTTGAGCTTTAATACGAGGGGCAGAGGAAAAGCATGCAACAGAAAGTAAAACAAAAGGAGTAGTTGGCCATACTGGTAAAAACAAACCGATTGCTCCAAATGAAAGGAATATAAAACCAAGAATGGTTAGTAAAATTATTTTAATTGGCAATCTAACCCTCCTTTATTCTATTAAGACTTTTAATAAATATAGTGCATAAATACTTGTCGTCAAGTTAATTATAGGTATCTACCTAGCTCGACAAACAGTAAAAAGAAATTGGTATATTAATTCTTATGTGAATTACAATCTTAAATATTTGATGATATATTTTAAATAAATTAGTTTTTTTATGGAAGATATTTTACTCATGAAGAAAGATTTTTGGTTAGAAGTTTATTTATTAGGATATAGCTATTAATAGAAGGTTGTTAATAGAGCTGAATTAGAATCCACTGCTTACAAAAGTATAAGGGCAATATAAAAAGAGACAAAAAAAAGGTTATCACATTATAAATGTAATAACCAAATAGTTGAGCGCCATGTGGGAATCGAACCCGCGTTATTAGCTTGGAAGGCTAGAGTAATACCATTATACGAATGGCGCAATATTGATCAATTGAATATAAAATTTGCTCAATCAATGTTTCAGATACTATTAAAACTAAGGGGATAGGTCAAGTAGTTTTATAAAAAAACTGGCAAAAGTTTAATATATTATATATAAATTTAGTTATTTACCAATTTTCGAGCTAGCGTAGACATAGCATTGACATTAAACTACAATATAGTGTTTATATAACTATAAATTAATTTAAAAGTTATTAATCCAATTAATAACTAAGCGAGGAATAATATGGGACTGCGCGGAGAAGTTTTTTCAACAAGTATCAAAAAAAATGATAGAACTTATTTTTTTAATGTTAAAGAAAATGTTTATGGCGATTTATATCTAAATATCGTTGAAAGTAAAGGTGATGCTGAATCTAATAGATATATTAGACAATCAGTATTAGTATACCAAGAAGATATGGGCGAATTTGTAAGAGAATTCCAAAAATCTCTTGATTTTATTAAAAAATATTCAAACAAGAATGACTAAAATAGTTCAAGCTGTTCGCTTTTAATTTTTTTAAAAGTGAATGATTTTCTATGAATAGGGGATATTCCATATTTTTCTATCATTTGACGATGATATTTAGTTGGGTACCCCATATGTTTTTTAAAGCCATATTCTGGCCATTTCTTATCACAACACAACATATAATTATCTCTAGAAACTTTTGCTAAAATTGAGGCAGCCATTATTTGTGGAAATAATGAATCACCTCTAACAATAGCTCGTGTTTCTATGTTTAAGTTTGGCATTTTATTGCCATCAACCAAAGCGATGTCTATTGTTTCTTTGTAGGCTGCGGCTACTTTATTGAAAGCCCTTTCCATAGCCCTCATACTAGCCCATAAAATATTTAATTCATCTATTTCTTTTGGTGTACACCAAGCAACGCTATAGCAAACACAATGTTTAATTATAATATCATAAGCTATATGTAATTTCTTAGTACTAAGTTTTTTTGAATCATCAAGAATTTCTATTGGGAAGTCTTTACTTAAAATACAAGCACCAGCGCAGACAGGGCCTGCTAGAGGCCCTCTTCCTGCCTCATCAAGTCCTATTACAATTTTGTCTTTTAAGTTGTTTAAATCGATTTTGTCATCAAAAAACAATAAATCTTCCATATTTCTTTTTATCCCTTAAAATTATCTTTTCTATAAAATTACTCAAAGCTATAATATAAAAATATTCTACCATAATTATTCTATTAATGAAATTAAGAAAGAATAAATTGATTCATCAATATTTGTATATAATTATAATATATATTTTTACTGTTTTGATACTTATATTATATAGTTTTAGTTATAATCGATATCATTTATACAATATACTATATCAAAAGTTTAAATTATATATAATTAAAGCCATTGTAATACACAGTTACAATATAGTAGTAATATAATAAATATAAGTAAATATTTTTTATGCAACTATAATTCTTTTATTTTTTCTCACAATTAAAGGTTTGATAGAGTATTGAAAATGAGGTATTATATGTTATTATTTATTACATAATTTTTTATTAAAAGTTGGTGCTATTTTGTTTTTAAAAAGTCTTGAAATGTTTGGATTTAAATCCTTTGCTGATAAAACTAAATTAGAGTTCTCTGATGGGATCACTAGTTTGCTTGGGCCCAATGGTTGCGGTAAAAGTAACATAGTTGATGCCGTTAAGTGGGTTTTAGGCGAGCAGTCTACAAAAACCCTTAGAGCCGGTAAGATGGAAGATGTAATTTTCAATGGTACTGATAAGAGAAACCAATTACAAATGGCTGAGGTTATTCTTATAATAAATAATGAAGGTAGACATTTAAATATAGATTTAAGTGAAATTGAGATAAAGCGCCGAGTATTTAGATCCGGTGAAAGTGAATATTACCTTAATAAAAACCGAGTACTTTTAAAAAACATCAAAGAACTATTTTTTGATACAGGTGTTGGTAAAAGTGCATATTCAATTTTAGAGCAAGGAAAGATTGACCAAATTTTATCAACTAGACCTGAAGATAGAAGATATATATTTGAAGAAGCTGCTGGAATTTCAAGATTTAAGCAACAAAGTAAGGAAGCTCAAAGAAAAATTGATAGAACTGATGAAAATATAGCTCAAGTTGATATAATTTTGAGAGAAGTTAAGAGAACTTATGAATCTAAAAAAACTCAAGCTGCCAAGTGCTTTAAATACAATGAATATAATAAAGTAAAGTTTAACTTAGAAGTTGAAGTTCAACTTTCAACTGTTAAATCATATTTAATGCTAAAAAAAGATAAACAAACTCGCTTATCAACATTAGATCAAGAAATACAGAATAATAGTGTCTCCTTAAGTGGCCTCGATACAGTTATAAGTGAAATGCAAGATGAACTAAGGGAGAATACTTCAAATAGAGTTGAAACCCAAACTGAATTAAAGAGACTAGAAGAACAACATAAGGGAAAAACTGAGTATATTGAATTATTAAACAATCATTACAAAGAAGCTCTAATAAGTAAGCAAGCATCTCATGATAAGGCCTTAGCATTAGAAGATAAAGTTCAAATCAATGAAGAAGAAATAAAAGACAAATATATAAGAATTGAAAAGTTAAAAACTGAAGCCTTAGAATTAGATGTTGATATTGTAAAACTTGAAAAATCTTTTGAAAGCGCCAAATCCTTAATTATTAAACAGGCACAGGAAATTTCAGAACTAGAAGAAAGAATTGAAGAATATGATGAAGTTTATAATTCATTAATATTACAGTTAAACAATATAACTGAAGCTATAGTGGTTCAACTTGATAGTAAATTAAGTGATAGTGGTTATAGTATTGATGTAAGAAAAAGAATAAGAACTAGAATAGATGATAAATTAAATCATATTATTTCAGCTATTAATAATCAAATAAATTTAATAAATCAATTGAATTCATTAGATGGTACAGCTCTAGCTATAAAGGTCGAAAAAGATAATAGAGTAAATCTAGACAATTTAAATAATTTGAAAAGTTTATTAGCTCAATATGACTTGGCTATCCCATCTTTTATTGATGACTTTATCTCCTCTGATGGAGTTGTATCTAAAAAACATCAATTAGATAAGAAGATATTGTCTAACAGACAAAATGTCATTATTTATCGAAATCAAATCTCTTACTTTAGAATTGATAATGAAAAGTCAAATGAGCAATGCTCTGATTATAAAGATAACATAAGTGAATTGAAAATAATGCTTGAGCAAATTAATGGCTCTATTGGGGAAAATACTGTAGCTATTAGTACAATAAGACGAAGTAATGATGAATTAAAACTTGAATATAATGATAGATTAATTGAAGCAAAAAGTGCGGCTGAAAAGGCTGAAAGTCATCAAGATACTATTAGAGTTACAGAAGCGGCTATGGATGATATTGCTCAAAAAGGTATTTCTTTATCCCAGAAATTAGAAGAGTTGATTGAAATAATAGAAGGCAAGTCCAATTCAATTGATATGAAACAAAATCAAAAAAATGCAGCCTTTGATCTGGTTAATCAACTGAGAAGAGAAAAAGATCAGTCTGAATTGCAAATTCAATCCATTGGAGAAATGGTTGACCAAATATATAGTAACTTTTTTGAAAACTACAGTAAAAACTTAGCTGAGTTTGAAGATAAATTAGAGCAAGAATTAGAAGATCCAAAAATCCTAAGAAATAAATTAGAAGAAGTTAAAAAAGACATTTCCAGATTAGGTTATATAAATCAAATGGCAGGGGATGAATTTGAAGAAGCAAAACAGCAATATGATTTTCTATCAACTCAAATTAATGACTTGTTAAAGGCAAAAGCAGATTTGGAAAATGTTGTTTTAAGAATCACAACTGAAAGTGAAGAAAGATTTTTAATAACCTACAAACAAATTTCAGAAAACTTTCAAGCAATGTTTAGAAGATTATTTGGAGGCGGAAGAGCTGAAGTTAAATTATCCGATCCCGATAATATCTTAGAAAGTGGTATTGAAATTTTAGCACAACCTCCAGGCAAGAAACTAACCAATCTTTCACTCTTAAGTGGAGGAGAGAGGTCCATGACAGCTGTAGGATTATTATTTGCAACTTATCAAGTTAAGCCTAGTCCATTTTGTATTTTAGATGAAATTGATGCAGCCCTTGATGATAGGAATATTGGATTCTTTTTATCTGTATTAGAAGAATTCTCAAGAGATAGCCAGTTTATTATTATTACCCATAATAAACACACTGTAACAGGTAGTAGAACGCTTTTAGGTGTTACTCAAATTGAAGCAGGCGTTTCAACCACAGTAAGCTATAAGATAGGGGTAGAAAAAGGATCACCTGTAATACTTAATACTAACGATGAAGAAGTTGATGTATAGGCGAGAGATAATCTTTATTGCCTTGACATGTAGACTTCGATTAAGGTATAAGTAGCACAGAAATCCAAAAAATATGAGTAAGATATGTTTGAATCAATAAGTGAAAAATTTTCTTCAATAATTAGAGACTTTTCTGGCAAAGGAAAGATTTCAGAGAAAAATATTGAAGATGCAGTAGATCAAATTAAAATAGCATTATTAGATGCTGATGTTAATTTAAGAGTTGTAAGACGTTTTATAAACGGTACTAGAGAAGAAGCCTTGGGCGAAAAAGTCTTAAAGGCTATTGATCCAGGTCAAATGTTTACCAAGATTGTTTACGACAGAATGGTAAAATTGTTAAGTGCTGAAGATAATCAAGAGCTAGTATTAAAAGGTCCTGATACAACATCTACAATACTTATGATGGGACTTCAAGGTAGTGGTAAAACAACAACAAGTGCAAAATTAGCTTTAAGCTTAAAGAAAAAAGGTCGAAGACCAATGCTTGTTGCATCAGATTTGGTACGTCCTGCTGCTATTACACAATTACAAATTTTAGGCCAACAAGTCGATGTTCCTGTATTTACAATTGAAGGATGTAAAGATCCTGTTAAAGTTGCTAAAGAAGGTTTGGCTTTTGCTAAGAAAAATCAATATGATGTATTAATTGTTGATACTTCTGGTAGAATGCACTTAGATGAAGTTCTTATGAATGAAATTCAAAGAATTTCAAAAGCGATTAATCCTGATGAAACTTTGTTTGTTGCAGATGCAATGACAGGGCAAAATGCAGTATCAATTGCTAAAGAATTCGAACAAAAGGTTGGAATTTCAGGTGTAATTTTATCAAAGTTTGATTCAGATACTCGTGGTGGTGCCGCTTTATCTCTTAGAAGTGTTGTAGGAAAACCAATAAAATTCATCGGTAGCGGTGAAAAAATGGAAGACTTAGATCCTTTTTACCCAGAGAGAATTGCTTCTCGTATTTTAGGAATGGGTGATGTTGTTTCTTTGGTTGAAAAAGTACAAGAAACAATAGATCAAGATGAAGCTTTAAGACTTCAAGAGAAGATGAAGAAGAATACTTTTGATTTACAGGATTACCTAACCCAATTACAACAAATGGATAAAATGGGATCAATGGATAAAATAATTGAAATGATTCCAGGTGCTGCAGGTCAAGTCTCAGCTGATGATATACCAGTGGCTGAACTAAATAGAGAAAAAGCTATTATTTTATCTATGACGCCACAAGAAAGATCTAATTATAGATTGATTGGACCGAAAAGAAGAAAAAGAATTGCAAAGGGTAGTGGTGTAAGCGTTGCTCAAGTAAATAAAGTTATTAAAAAGTTTGAAAAAATGAAAAATACAATGAGGAAATTGACTAAAAACAAGAAATATCAAAAAATGTTACAAAGTCAAATGGGTTATTAAAAATAGTCAAATCTTTTAATCATTATAAATTGTGGTTTTACCTTGATTTATTATTAATTAAAATGTATTATCATTTATTTGTGAAAGGTTAAGGAAAATTTGTTTTTTTATGTGAATTAGAAATGATTATTTTCCTTATTATAGTGTGAATATTTATTTGAATTATTTAATAATTTAGATATGACTCATATAGAGCTAATAGAAATTCGAGTAGGAGGAATGACCATGAGCACAAGCATGAGACTTAAGCGTTTTGGTTCCAAGAAAAGACCTTATTATAGGATTGTAGTAATGGATTCAAGAGCGGCTAACAAGAGTAGAACTCTAGCAGAAGTGGGCCAATATCATCCTGTTGAAAACAAAGAACAACAAGTTGTTCTTAACGTTGAAGCAGTTAAAGATTGGTTACTAAAAGGTGCACAACCTAGTGCAACTGTACGCGCACTTTTAAATAAGAATGGTGTACAAGTTTCTAGAACTAGTCAGGAATAAGAGGATTAGTTGTGGAAAAAGATCTTGTTGAATACATTGTAAAGTCACTTGTTGATTCTCCGGATGATGTAACTGTGAATGTTGTAGAAGCTGATAAAGCTACTATACTGGAACTCAAAGTTGCAACTGAGGATATTGGCAAAGTGATCGGTAAGCAAGGCCGCATCGCAAAAGCAATTAGAACCATCTTAAGTGCTACAGCGACAAAAAGCGGTAAGCGTGCTGTTTTGGAAATTTTGGATTAAATATGAATAAACTCGCAACGGCTATCATCCAGACCTCTTTTGGTCTAACGGGTGAGGTGAAGGTCCGCCCATTTAACGATGATTGCTCTTACCTAAAGAAATTGAAGCAAGGAATTATCCTCTTGAAGGATGGCCGCGAGCAGACATATACTATCGAAGGATTTCGAAAGAGTGGCACTCAGGCGTACATTAAGTTTTCTGGTATAAATGATCCAGAAACAGCTAAGAAATTAGCTGGAGCTACACTTTATGTTCCTAGAAGTGAAGCTGCCCCTCTAACGAAAGGTGAATACTATGTTTCTGAATTATTGGGATGCACCCTAATACATGAAGAAAAGCCCATGGCTAAAGTAGTTGGTTTTTTTGATGGCCCTCAAGCAATCTTATTAGAAGTTGAAGATGGATCTAATAAGCGTTTCTTGATACCGTTGCTTGACCATTTTATTGGTGAAGTTTCTATCAAAGAGAAAACTATTGAATTGTTGGCGCAATGGCTATTGGCATGAATATAGATGTAGTAACACTGTTTCCTGAAATGGTTCAAGGTTTCTTTTCGAACTCAATTATGAAACGAGCTGTTGAAAGCGGCTTGATAAATTATAACATGATTGATTTTCGTGATTTTGCTATTGATAAGCATCACACTTGCGATGATTCTCCTTATGGAGGAGGTGCAGGAATGGTGTTAAAACCTGAGCCACTGTGCATGGCTCTCGAAAGTATTAAAGCAAAAGAAAAGCGGGTTATATACGCTTCTCCGTCTGGCAAACGTCTCACTCAAGCTCTTTCAAAAGAGTTAAGCGAGGAAGAAAACCTAGTTTTCATTTGCGGACATTATGAAGGTATAGACCAACGGGTGATAGACCTGTATGTGGATGATGAGATTAGTATTGGTGATTATGTAATATCTAGTGGAGAAGTTTCTTCCTTAGTTATCATAGATTCAGTTTATCGTTTGATAAATGGCGTAATTAGTAGCGAATCACTTGAAGATGAAAGTTTTAGTGATGGACTATTAGAGTATCCCCAGTACACAAGGCCTAAAGTTTTTGAAGGTTTAGAAGTCCCTGAAGTTTTACTTGGGGGAAATCATAAATTAATAAAGCAATGGCGTTTGGACAAGAGGTTAGAAAAGACAATTACTTTTCGCCCCGAGCTTCTAGAAGAAAAATCATTAGATTTGCAATCTAGAAAGACTTTACAAGAACTCAGAAACAGAGCAAAGAGGACCTTATAATGGACATAATTAAAGCTATGGAAGCAGAGCAGATGAGAGAAAACGCTGAAAATTTCAACGTTGGAGATACTATTCAAGTATTTTTTAAGATCATCGAAGGTACAACAGAACGTGTGCAAGTATTTGAAGGCTTAGTATTAGCCAAAAATAATAGTGGCATTCGTCGTACATTTATCGTACGTAAAATCTCCTACGGTGTAGGTGTTGAGAGAATATTCCCACTCCATTCACCACGTATTGATAAAATAACAGTTATACGTCGTGGTCGTGTTAGAAGAGCTAAACTATACTATATCAGAGATAGAGTTGGTAAAGCTGCAAAAGTTAAAGAACTTATTGTTCGCAAAAAAAACAAATAGTATTTATCATTTATCTGATAAAAAATATAAGGATGGTATAATATTTACCGTCCTTTTTGTTTTTTTTTATTGCTATTAATGTTTTTTTTGGGTATTTTCATAGTAGGAGTATTTATGGAAGTTAGTAAGCAACCAAACAATGATCGACAAAATATTGATCGAACAAACAAAAAATTTGGTAAAAAAAGAAAAAAGAAAAGTCAAATTGCAAAAAATAAACCAAAAGTTTCTTTGGATGGGAAAGATTTGCTACCAACAAAGAAAAAAATCGCTCTGAAAAGTTCTCTACCTCCTGTAGATGTAAAGAAGGTAAAAGAGCCTTTGTTAACATGTGGTTATTGCAATAAAGTAATTAGCAACATTGCTAATGCAATTAAAGGGGATGAAATTTATTTCCATTTTGATTGCATAATAAATAAAATAAAAGAAGATTATAAAGTCAAAGACTCTCAAAGTGTAAGTTATATTGGAAGAGGTTCATTTGCTATAGTTGAAAAAGATAGTGAAGGAAAGTTGCACTTTGTTGAAACTATACAAATAGAAACGCCACAGCAATTTGATCTTATGAAAAAATTTGTAGAAGAAGTAAAAATATGATAGCAATGTTACCCGGATCCTTTGATCCTCCAACTTTAGGACATATTGATATAATTGAGCGTTCAGCTAAAATGTACGATAAATTATATGTGGTAATAGCTGATAATATTCAAAAACATCCCTTATTTACTGCCATTGAAAGGCAAGAGATGTTAAAGCAAATATTAAAAGACCAAACTAATGTTGAAGTTGTTATCTACAATGGCTTGATAGTTAATTTTGCAAAAGAAAATAAAATTAAAATTATGATTAGAGGCGTTAGAGCTTTGGTAGATTTTGGCTATGAGTTTGAATTAGCAATGACCAATAAACAATTGTATGCTGATTTAGAAGTACTATTTTTACCTACAAGCCCAAATTACTTTTTACTAAGATCTTCAGCCATAAAAGAATTAGCTTCTTATGGAGCAGAAATTGGATCAATGGTCCCTCCAATTGTTGCTAAGAAAATAAAGGAAAGATTTAATGCTTAAATTTGAGTTTATTACTAAAGAGAGAAAATTGAGAAAACAATTTTCGCATATAATAAATACTTGGAATATTGCTGTACTTGAGTCAATGACCATACTTTCAATATTTACCAGTGTTATTTTTGCTCTTTTTAGTATTATAAATTCAAGCCATATTGGCGTTATAGTTACTTCTTTTTTATGCTTTATCATATTTTTAGGTTTTAAATTTATTGGCTCTGTTAGTATCCAAAAGTTGGTAATATTGGAAAAAGTTGGTAATTGAAGTAAAAGACCTCCTATGAAACATAATATTAGTTCTGTAGTTCAATTAAATAATTTTAAAATAGACGATATAGATGGATTGGCGAATAATTTAATCAATTTAGATGATATGGATCTTATGAAACATTTAATTGTATAACGGGTGTTAAGATTGAGTGAGAAAAGAATATATTACATTTTGTATTTTGAAAGGTGATATAACAATCAAAAATGAAGATTCTGAAAAGTATTTTAAGTTTATTGGTACAGAAGAATTAACCTTCTAATGAACCACCAACTTTTAGATACTAACAGAGCCAATTTATTAAAGATTCACTAATTACCAAAAATAATAATTATATAGCAAGTCTTAGTATAGCTTTCTGGATTCTTTTTGTTTTATATGTAATTTCTTTAAATGTTTTTGTTTATCATGATTATCCTGGATATCTTTTTGGTATGATACAGATATTGATAGGACTTGTCTTTCAATTATCCTTTATCACAACCTTTATTCTTACCGGTAGTGCAACGATTATTTACGTATTTGTTTCTTTTGTAGCAAATGATATGAGTATTAATTTACAAGAATTGCTTATAGCTATTACCTCCTTCTCCTTTGTTTTATTAGGTTCAAGCATCATAGGTGGAACTAGAGCAATAGAATTGGAGAATTTATCTAGATTAGAAAAATTATCAACCCAAGATTCCTTAACAAAATTACTAAATAGAAGATCAACACAATATTTGATTGATACTCATTTAGCAGAGTATTCAAAAGGCTATTTAATGGTTATCGATATTGATAACTTTAAAAATGTAAATGATAATCAAGGTCATTTGATGGGAGATTTGGTTTTAAAAAATTTATCAAATAACTTATTTGAATCAACTCCAAAAAATTCTATTGTTGGTAGAATTGGTGGAGATGAATTTGTTGTTTTTATTCCAGATTCAAATAAAAAGCAAGTTGAAAATTATGCTATTACAATTAAAAATAAATTTGATAAATTAATCAATAATTCTATTGAACAACAGGTTTCCTTGTCGTTAGGTATAGCAAAAGTATTGAAAAAAGATAATTTTGACTCTATTTTCGCCAGGGCTGATTTAGCATTATATGATGTTAAATTTGCTGGAAAAAATGGATATGCTTTTTACGTTTCTCAAGAAATTGCTAGTGATACCCCTACTATGTTAATAGTAGATGATACCTTTATTGCAAGACGCTTATTGAAAAGCTATTTTGAAGATAAGTTTAATATTTTACAAGCAGAAAATGGAACAGAAGCTCTTAAGGTCTTATCTCAGCACCCAAATATTTCCATAATTTTATTGGATATGAAAATGCCTGTACTAGACGGATCTCAATTTTTAGAAATCTATAAAAGTGATCCAGTATTGAGTAAAATACCTGTTATAGTAATATCGGCAGACCAAAGCTATGAAGCTGAGGCATTGAGTAAAGGTGCTAAAGATATGATAGTTAAACCTTTTGATGTTGATATTGTTAAAATGCGTGTAGCTAATGTATTAGAAAATTACATAAAAAGAAGTAATTAATATTTCAATATAACTTGCTAATAAAAGTATATTCTTATAATACCATGTAAAAAGCCTAATAAAAATAATCTTAAAAAATAACGCCTGATACATTTTATACAAACATCATAATTGTGAGTATATATCTTTTATATAACAGTTATAGCAATTTAATTCATTAGTTTGCATAGAAATGTAAACACTATTATAATCTTCAATAAATAATTTCCTTGACTTTTAAACAAGTAGAGATGTAAAATTTGAACAAAGGATTTAATATGAAAGACGCATCATTTTTTTGGATTATAATTAGTATAATTAGCTTTGTTGTTGAATTAATAACACCAACCTTTTTCTTTCTTTCTATAGCTTTTGCCGGTGTTTTCGCCTGGCTAATTTCTTTTTTGGTAGACTCTTTGATAATTCAAGTTTTAACTTTTCTAGTATTTTTTCTAATCTTCTTCTTTTTAATAAAACCAGTTTTGTATAAAAATAAAAATGAAAAATTTAATAGTGACTTATTGATTGGAAAAATTGTCTTTGTAAGAGAAGATATTTCTGACAAAAAAGGTAGTGTTGATTTAAATGGATCAATATGGCAAGCGAGAAGTGAAGTTGGAGTTATCTCTAAAGATTCAAAGGTATTAGTAAAAAGACTTGATGGTAACAAGCTTGTTGTTACAAAGGAAGAATAATGAATTATATTATAATTGCGATTGTATTAGTAATAATATTTACTATTTCATTAGGAGTACGTATAGTTCCCGAAGCTAAATCAATGATTACTGAGAGGCTGGGAAAATACAATAGGACCTTAACTAGTGGTATCAATTTAATAATTCCTTTTTTGGATAAAGTAAAAACAGTTCCAGAGTTAAGGGCACAAAAATCTAAAAAACCAAATACTCTAGCTCGAATGGTAATTTCAGAAACAAAATATATTGATTTGAGAGAGCAGGTATTAGACTATCCAAAACAAAATGTTATTACAAAAGATAACGTTACTGTTGCAATTGATGCTGTAATTTATTTTCAAGTTATAGATCCTAAACGCTCAGTTTATGAAATAGTCAATTATCCAATTGCAATAGAAAAATTAACTCAAACAACACTTAGAAATGTAATAGGTGAATTAGAATTAGATGAAACTTTAACAAGTAGAGATACTATTAATAGTAAATTACAACTAATTTTAGATGACGCAACAGATAAATGGGGCATTAAGGTTAATAGAGTAGAGTTGCAAGATATAATCCCTCCTGAAGATATTAGAAAACAGATGGAAAAGCAGATGGGAGCAGAGAGAGAAAAGAGAGCTGCTATTCTATTTGCTGAGGGTCAAAAACGATCTGCGATTCTTCAAGCTGAAGGTGTTAAAGAAGCCTTGATAAATAGAGCTACTGGTGATAAGCAAGCTGCTATTTTAAGAGCTCAAGGTGAGGCCAAAGCTATCGAAGCTGTAAAAGCTGCCCTGGAATCTCAAGAAAACTACGTGCAATATCTTATTGCAATGAGATATATAGATACATTTAAAGAAATGGCAAAAGGAAAAGATTCCAAGTTGATCTATATTCCTTATGAAGCAAGTGGAGTCTTAAGTTCTTTGGGTGGAATAAAAGACTTGTTTGTTGAAAAAGATTTGGCTAAGGTTATTTCTAAATAGATTTAAAAAAAAGATGCAAAAGTAATTAAAATTGGAAGAATATTTATATCGCTTTAGTTATTATAAAAAAAAGTGACACTTAAGTGTTGAATAATAAAATAACAACTAATTTTAATTGCATAACTATAATATAATTATAGGAATTTGGAGCAATTTTGAAGTGGAGTTTAATAGAGTGATATCGATTTTTATTTTGAGAATAAATAATTATATCTTTCTTGATATATTAATTTAAATATAAGGTAAATGGTTATTGACGTTCTTATGCTATTTCGGTATTCTTGTCAAAGCGTCAACAAAAAAATTCATCTATCTTAAGAGGTAAAAAATGGCAACACCTAAATATAAAACTTCAAAATCTAAAGCTGCATCAAGAAAGGCTGCGAATACGAAGCTTACAGCACCTACATTAACTATTTGTACAACATGTAGTGCTAAAATACTTCCACATCGCGTATGCCCTAAGTGTGGTTTCTATCGCGGCGAAATGATTATTGATACCAGCGATAAGTAAGAGAGACATAGGAGCTAATTCATGGATAACAAAACTTTTGATCAAGTTAAGCAATTAATTGCTGAAAAAATGGAAGTAGAACCATCTAAAGTTACTTTAGATGCTTCTTTTAGAAAAGATCTAGGAGCTGACAGTCTAGACACTTACGAATTGATTTATGCAATTGAAGAAGAAATGGGTATTACCATTCCTGATGAAAAAGCAAATGAATTCGAAACTGTAAGAGATGCTGTTGATTACCTAGAATCTCAACTAGACTAAGGACTGTTTTTCGATGACAGAAGCTAAGGTCGGAGTAGCTCCCTCAATCTCCTCAAAGAGAAGAAGGGAGCTTTTTAATTTTCAAGAGAAATTAGGTGTAACTGTAAGTGATTTAAATTTATTAAATCTTGCTTTTACTCACAGATCTTTTGCCCACGAATGCCCTATTGTAACAGATAATAATGAAAGATTAGAATTTCTTGGAGATTCAATTTTAGGTTTGTCTGTTAGTAATTGGCTATTTGTGAATTTACCTGCCAAACATGAAGGTGACTTTTCTAGAATTAAGAGTGCTGTTGTTAGTGAAGATTCACTATTTCAAGTGGCTCAGAAGCTAGGCGTTGGAGAAGTTGTTTTAGTTGGTAAAGGTGAAGGCCACTCTGGTGGTCGAAAGAAAAAAGCAATACTTTCAGATTGTATGGAAGCAATATTTTGTTGCGTTTATTTGGACCAAGGATTTGAGGTTGCAAAGACATTGATTGAAACATTAATGGTCCCTCAAATTTATGCTTTTTTAGATAACAAAATTGTTAGAGACTATAAGACTTCCATTCAAGAGTTTTGCCAAAAATCCTGGAAAAAAGTACCAATTTATACATTAGAAAAAACTGAAGGCCCTGATCACTCTAGAACCTTTTTTGTTAGTGTTGATTTAAATGGTACAGTATTTGGACCAGCTCCAGGTAAAAATAAGAAAACAGCTCAGCAAGCAGCCGCTAAAATAGCTTTTGACCAACTGCTCGATGATGAAGACTAATATACACTTTTGTAAAAATTATTTGCCATATCAAGTAGTATATATCTCTCATTTAACTTAGGGTTTTCTAAGACAGCATTTAATAAAAAATTGAGAATTTGAGAGAATAGAGGACCTTTTTGTATTCCTAAATTTATCAAATCTTGTCCATTTATATCTAAATCCTTAAGGCTTAAAGCCTCATTTCTGCTTATTATTTTATCTATTCTTTCTTCAAATTCTTGTAAGCTTTCCCAGCTTGCATTGTCATATTTTGCATGAAGATTACACATTCTCAGTTTAAATAAGTCGTTAATGTTTTTATAACCAACTCTATTTATAAATCTTTTAATTGCTCCATCACTCCAAAAGGATGAGTAATTGAACATATGATGTCCAACTAAATTACAAACCCTATCTATAGTTTCATTTGAAGCTTTAAGACGAACTAAAATACTTTTTGTCAAATCTTCACTAATCTTTTCATGATTATAAAAACAATAACTATTTTTAGTATAAAAGAATTTTAGATTAGATTCTGTTTGCTCTTTAGAAGCCTTACCAATATCATGAAAAAGAGCAGCCAATCTTACATTAGTTGGATAGTTGTGTTTAGCAGCAGCTTGGATGCAGTAAAGAGTGTGTTCAAAAGCATCAATTTTATCTGGACCATCTGCTTTTAAATTTTTCAATTCTGCTAATTCTGGCAATATAATATCTAAAACAGAAGATTCATACAGTAAATTAAGACCTTTTTGAGGAGATTTTCCATCTAGGAGTTTAAAAAGTTCATCTTTTATTCTTTCTTGGCTTACGTTTTTTATATTGCTACTTTTTTCTTTCATAGCAATTTTAGTTTTCTCTTCAACTTCAAAATCTAATTTAGATGCAAAGCGACAAGCCCTCATAATTCTAAGACCATCTTCTTCAAATCTTTGATCAGCTATTCCAATGGCTTTGATAATTTTCTTTTTTAAATCAGCAATTCCATTGTGATTATCGGTGATTAAGCCAGTAGTTGCATCAGCTGCTAAGGCATTTATAGTAAAATCACGTCTCTTTAAATCTTCATCAAGACTTCTTATAAACTCAACTTTTTCAGGTCTTCTACCATCTAAATAATCAAAATCATTTCTAAATGTTGTAACTTCAAAGCTATTACCTTCGAAAAGGACTGTTACAGTTCCATGTTTTATACCTGTTGGTATAGTGGTTTTAAACATTGATATTACTTCTTCTGGTGTTGCCTCTGTGGTAAAGTCATAGTCTTCAATTTCCATATCAAGGATATAGTCTCTAACAGCACCACCTACTATATATAAGCTAAATCCATTTTTTGTGAAAATAGAAGCAAAATGTTTAATTGTATCGTTGATTGGTAAATATTTCATAAGTAACCTCCCGTTTTCAGTGAGTCAGGACATCTAATTTTTTTTATAATTGGTTGTCTTTATTTTAATTATATCATAGAATAGCATAAAAATAAGTCTCATTTCTAGGAGTTGAAATGTTTAATCCAATAGATACAAAAATAGACTTCCCAAAGGTTGAAGAACAAATCCTGTCCTTTTGGGAAAAGGAAGATGTTTTTACCAAATCCATCGAACAAAGACCTGAAGAAAATCAGTTTGTTTTCTATGATGGGCCTCCTTTTGCAACAGGCTTGCCTCATTTTGGACATTTAGTCCCAGGTACAATTAAAGATGTAATACCTAGATACCATTCAATGAAAGGTCAAAGAGTTTTAAGAACTTTTGGCTGGGATTGTCATGGATTACCTGTAGAATATGAAATGGAAAAAACCCTTGGTATTAGTGGTCACAGTGCTATTGAATCCTATGGTGTTGCTAAATTTAATGAAGACTGTAGATCTATCGTATTGAGATTTACTGCTCAATGGGAAAAAACAATTTCTAGAATGGGCCGTTGGGTTGATTTTGAAAATGGTTATAGAACCATGGACAAAGATTACATGGAATCTATTTGGTGGGTTTTCAAATCTTTATATGAAAAAGGATTAATTTATGAAGGCTATAATATTTTACCTTATAGTCCTAAATTAGCATGCCCTTTATCCAACTTTGAAGTAAATTTGGGTGGTTATAAAGATGTTACTGACCAAGCTATCACAGTTAGATTTTTAATAGATGGGACTAGTGATACATATTTCTTAGCTTGGACTACAACTGCCTGGACACTCCCATCAAACCTAGCGTTAGCTTTGGGTGCAGATATTGACTATGTTAAAGTAAAAGATGGTGATGAGTATTATATATTAGGAAAGCAAAGACTTTCCCATTATTATAAAGATCCTGCTTCATATCAAATAGTTGAAGAGTACAAAGGAAAAGATTTAGCTGGTCTAAGATATACTCCTTTATTCCCATATTTTGCTAATTTAAAAGAGCAGGGAGCCTTTGTTACTGTTTTGGGTGATTATGTTACAACTGAAGACGGTTGTGGTATAGTACATACTGCTAGTGGCTTTGGTGAGGACGATTACCTTGTATTAAAAGACACAGGAATTCCTGTAGTTTGTCCAATTGATGATGAGTGTCAATTTACAAGTGAGGTACCTGATTTTGAAGGTCGTTTTGTAAAAGATGCAGACAAAGATATCATTAAATGGTTAAAAGATAGAGACCTTTTGGTAAAAAGAGAAAACTTCTTACATTCATATCCTTTCTGTTACAGAACAGATATGCCATTAATATATAGAGCTATGACTTGTTGGTTTGTTGATGTTCAAAAAATCAAAAATATAATGCTTGAGAGTAATGAAAAAATCACTTGGGTTCCTTCCCATCTAAAACATGGCCGTTTTGGTAAATGGTTAGAAAATGCAAGAGACTGGGCTATTTCAAGAAATAGATTCTGGGGTAATCCAATTCCAGTATGGAAGTGTGATAATTCTGAATATCTTGAAGTAATTGGTTCTGTTGAAGAACTAGAGGCTAAAAGTGGTGTAAAAGTTGATGATTTACATAAACATTTTGTTGATGATTTAACTTGGCCATCTCCTGATGGTAGTGGAACAATGAGACGTATTACTGACGTGCTTGATTGTTGGTTCGAGTCAGGTTCAATGCCATATGCACAACATCACTATCCTTTTGAAAATAAAGAATACGTAGATAATAATTTCCCTGCAGACTTTATATGTGAAGGATTAGACCAAACTAGAGGTTGGTTCTATACCTTAACAATTATCGCTTCGGGCTTGTTTGAATCTCCTGCTTTTAAGAATTGTATCACCAATGGTATTGTTCTTACAAAAGAAGGTAAGAAAATGAGCAAAAGAGATAAGAACTATACAGATCCAATGGAAGTTATAAACAAGTATGGTGCGGATGCTCTTCGCTTTTCTTTGATGAACAGTGCAGTTGTAAAAGCCGATGATTTGAAATTCAGTGAAGATGGTGTAAAAGATGTAATCAAAACTTTCTTATTACCACTTTATAATGCTTATTCTTTCTTTGTAACTTATGCAAATATTGATAATTACGAGCCATCTAAAACTCCTTTTGAAGCATTGGAAAATCCTTTGGACAGATGGATTATATCTACAACTCAAGGTTTAATTAAAAATGTTACAGAAGCTCTTGATGCTTATGATATTCAAAAGGCATCAACTACTATAGTTAGTTTTATTGATGATTTAAATAACTGGTATATAAGACGAAGCAGAAGAAGATTCTGGAGAAGTGAAAATGATAATGATAAAAAAATGGCATACGATACCTTGTATAGTGTTCTATTAACCTTTGTTAAAATTGCAGCTCCTTTAGTACCTTTTATAACTGAATCAATCTTTATTAACTTAAGAGATGAAGAAATGCCAATTTCTGTTCACCTTTGTGATTTCCCTGTATACGATGAAAAGCTTAGAGACTTAACTCTTGAAAAACAAATGAGTTTAACAACCAAAGCAATTATTATGGGAAGAAGCTTAAGAAGTGCTCACAATCTAAAAACTAGACAACCTTTATCGAAGGTTTATTTGGTTGATAGAAGTGCTGAAGATAGAGAAATTTTAAATGCTATGATAGATATTATTTCAGAAGAATTAAATGTTAAGTCAGTAATTATTCAAGAAGATGAATCTTCCTTAGTTGAATATAGTGCTAAAGCAAACTTTAAAGTTTTGGGTAAAAAATTAGGACCTAAAATGAAAGAAGTAGCTGCACTTATTATGAAATTTAATTCACAAGATATTTCATCACTCCTCGATGGTAATACTAAGGACATAGAATATTCTGCTGGAACTGTAACTTTAAGTGAAGCTGATATTATGGTTCAAAGAAGTGAAAAGGCAAATCTAAAAGTTGTTAATGATAATGAATTAACAATTGGTTTTGATACAGAATTAACTCCTCAACTAATAAATGAAGGTGTTGCTAGAGATATTGTTAGAGCTATTCAAACTTTAAGAAAAGATAGTGATTATGATGTTAGTGACCATATTATTATTAACTATGATGGAGAAGAAAATGTTGATGAGGTATTTACTCAATACAAAGATTACATTTTAAGTGAAACTCTTTGTGATAAATTAAATAAAGTTTCTTTATCCTCTCAATCATTTGATGTTGGAGATAGAAGTATTAAGGTAGAAATATCTAAATTATAAAAAGATGAGAAATATATGAAAAAGTTTAATAACTTAATTTTAGCGTTGTTTGTTTTAATATTTCTAATGAGTTGTACTACAACTAAGTCTCTCTCACCAGAGACTCAAGTTGTTCCTCTTCAGACTTTAGCCGAGGAAGGGGATACAATTTTACTAATTGATGCTACTAAAGAAAAAGAATTAGTTGTATCTTTATTAGGTGAAGATATTGGAAATAGAAGCAAAAAAATAACAGTTCAAATCATGCCTAAAGATGATTCCTATCCCTTAGAAAATTATGATTTCAATGCTATAATTGAAGGCGATTTTCCATTTTTTTTAACAAACTTTGGGTTAACCCATTTTAGTGAATATACAAAAGTTTTAGAGGATTCTAAGTCCTTTTATAAAAATGAAAATACTGAAATTGGTGTAATTCATAAAAATATGGTGGGTGTTTCAAACACCTCATATTTAGATCTATCTGATACTGTGGATAGTAAAATTGAGAATGTTGATAAAGCTACTACCTTAGATATGTATGGATCTAATTTTGCACTATACAGCTATAAACCTAAAACTTTATTTGATTTAGGTATTGGCTTAACACAACCTATGATATCTCATTTTGATTCAATTTTATTGTTGGTCAATGAAAATAGTGATAATAAAATGTTGTTAGACGCTAAAATTGATGTTGATACTGAAAAAAATGCAAGTACATTAGAGAGAATGATAAAAGCCGGCTACACTGGTAATTTGAAAAAGACTGGTGAAAGACTTGATTTTAGTGTTCTTAAATTAATGTTTAATAGAAATGAAAACAGAGTAAATATAGTAGAAATGCCTTTAACTGATGAACAAGTTAACTTATTAAAGGCTAAATTGAATTCCACTAGTATAGGATTGTAATATGGCAAAATATGATTTTTATTGTAAAAAATGCAATGCTGCTTTTACAATTGAGCAGTCAATTAGAGATAATTTACCCACTGATTGTCCAGCCTGTAATTCAAAAAATTCTTTAAATCAAAATTATGGTGCAGCACCTATTTTATTCAAGGGTGAAGGTTTTTATTGCACTGATATTAAAAAAACAAATAATTAGGGAGAGTTTTATGGATACTTATGAAGTTGCTGTGGAAAAAAGCAAAAAAATAGAACAAGAAATACATTTAAATCCTAAAAAACATAGAGTTTTAACAGGAGACAGACCTACTGGTCGTCTACATTTAGGTCATTATTTTGGTACATTACAAAATAGAGTAAGATTGGCAAATCTTGGTGTTCCAACTTGTATTGTTATAGCTGATTATCAAGTATTAACTGATCATGACTCTTATAAAGATATATCTGAAAATATAAAGCAATTGACAATTGACTATATTTCTTGTGGAATTAATCCAGGGGAAGATGTAATTATATTCCCACATAGTTATATCCCTGAATTAAATCAGTTGATGCTTCCTTTCTTAACTCTTATAAGTAACTCTGAATTGAGTAGAAATCCAACTGTTAAAGAAGAAATTCAAGCAGCTGGTTTAAAGAGTGTTAATGCTGGAATGTATACTTATCCAATTCATCAAGCCTGTGATATTTTATTTTGTAAAGGTGATGTTGTTCCTGTTGGAAAAGACCAATTACCTCATGTAGAAATGACAAGAATTATTGCCAGACGCTTTAATGATAGATTTGCGAAAAACAATCCGGTGTTCCCAGAGCCTCAAGCATTGCTTAGTAAAACTCCTTCTGTTGCCGGTTTAGATGGGTTTCAAAAAATGAGTAAAAGTCGTAATAATGCTATTTTCTTATCTTCAACTGCAGATGAAACTGCAAAACTGATAAAAAAAGCAAAGACAGATTCTCAAAGATTTATTACCTATGATCCTGTAAATAGAGAAGAGGTTGCTAATTTGTTATCATTAATTGCTTTATGTACTAAAGAAGACCCTAATGACATTGCCCAAAGAATCGGAGACGGTGGGGGTGGGGTGTTAAAGAAAACTTTAACAGAAACTATAAATGAGTACTTAAGACCAATAAGACAAAAAAGAGCTGAATTGGAAAAAGATCCCGAATATATTAGAAGTGTACTACTAGACGGAGTCGATAGAGCTAGAAATTTGGCTCAACAGACTTTAAATGAAGTAAGAAGTGCTATGAATATGGTAATTTAGTTTGACAGGGTTGGGGAGTATATTTCTTTCCAAGTTTTTTTATCTTTCAAATATAATAGTGCAGCATATTCTGCATTATTTTTTTCTATTGTGCATAAAGCTTTTAGAGCAGTTTTGATTTCTCTGTTTTCTTCTAGTAAGAATATGGAGTTTTCATTTATCTGTGAATACAGTAAAGTATTGCCTTCTTGATAACCCGAAACAAGGAATTCTAAATACTCAGCTCTAATTGAATAAAGAAAGGGTGAGATCGAAAATAAAGAATTATAAGTTGAAATAACTTTTTCGGTATTTTTATCTTCTTTATATATTCCAATTTTTACTTGATATGCTTTTAAATTATTAGGATAATTTTTTGTAATTTTATCTAGTATTATAAGTGATTGTTTATAATTATTTTGATTTTTTAAAATAAGTGATTTATTGAATAAAGCTTTTTGATTGGTAGAATCTTTTTCCAATATTTTTGTATATAAATTAATTGCTTCATCAAATTTGTTATTTTCTACAAATTCATTAGCTTGTAGTAAACTCTTATTTATATAGGTTGTATTATTAAAATTAGCACAAGAAACTAAAGTGGTACATAAAAAAAGGTATGAGCATTTTATTAATAATGACTTTAGTCTCTTGTTTTTCATAAACTATCTGCCTAATACAGTTTGTTCAATTTCTCTAACTTGATCTCGATAAAGATTAGTAATGTTTGATCCATAATCTGCAATCAATTGAATCATATTTCTGGGTTGCGCGCCATCAGCTCCATTTAATCTATCTCCTGCATCCCCAAGCCCAGGTAAAATATAGGCATCTTCGTTTAGTACTGGATCCATCCAAAGAGTATGCACTTCAACATCTGGAATTGCTCTGCAAATTCTAATTGCACCTTTAAAGGCACTAACAACATTTATAAATTTTATTGATTTAGGTTTAATACCTTCATCTTGCAAATATCTTACTATAGTAACTAAGGAGCCACCTGTTGCATTCATAGGATCGGCAAAGATTAAATCTTTTCCATCTAATTGTTTTAAATCAAAAAAGCTTTTATCCAAATTAAGAATATAATCCATATTACTTTCTTTTTTTGATTCATCTCTTTTGATTTTAAATAAAGCAAAAGGAGTTATAAAACCATTTGAACTATAATCTTGAATTTCTTTGCTCATAATCATAGAAGGAAGTAAAGCTCCACGTAGCATAACACACATAATTGAGTTTTCAACACTTGGGTCAATATTTGGAATTTTATGGGCAGCAAAATTTCTTACTGGATTGGTTACAGGGGTTTTTGTAATTAAAGACCTTTTGTTTGGAAGAACAGCATCGCAGTAAACATGAGTAAACATCATTTCATACGCTCTTTGGATATAATACAAAAATTCTTCATGACTAGTAGAAGGTTGTCTTAGTTTTGCAATCAAGCGAGAGGCTTGACCATGTTGTTGTTTTGGTGTTTCAAAAGAATAAACATGGATGTTAGGTTCTTTTGAGCAAAACTCTTTCAAATAGGATCCTATTTGAGAGGCTGATTTAACTAAGTTTTCTTTTGCTTCAATACTTTGTGCATCATTTGGTGATTTATCAAGAATTGCACAATTTTCTAAAGAGGTTTCGTACATAGTACGTACTTTTTCAAGGGCCTTTTTATCTTCGTCTAAAAGAAAACCATCCAAGTCAGTTGCGTGTAAAATGATTTTGTTCATAACTACTCCTGAAAATTTATATTATAGTAAACATTGTAATTTTACAACCTAGAAATAGAGAAAATAGAGTGAATGCAAGTCAAGAAAATGGGTAAAAGATATTAATTTATATAATTATTACGCACTACCTTGCTACAATTTGATTTTTTTTATAAATTAAAAGTATAGACTTTCAAGTTTAAATTAATTGAAGGAGACAAGAGTTATACTCTTATAATTATTATGATGAATTTAGTTTTTTTAGGCCCTCCAGGAGCAGGCAAAGGAACAATTGCAAATGTTGCAAAGGATTTCTTTAATATCCCTCATATTTCAACAGGTGATTTGTTTAGATATAATATCAAGAATGAGACAAAATTAGGAAAGCAGGTTAAAGAGATTTTAGCTAGTGGTGAATTGGTTCCAGATAGTGTAACTATTAATATGGTTGAAGATCGTTTTACTCAAGCTGATTCTAAAAATGGCTTTATTTTAGATGGATTTCCAAGAACAATTGCCCAAGCAGATGCTTTAGCACAACTCAAAAATGTTGATGCAGTTATTAACTTTAATTTAGATAGAGACACTATTATTAAAAGATTATCTGGAAGAAGAATGTGTAAAAGTACAGGTAAAATTTATCATCTTGTTTATAATCCTCCTAAAGTTGATGGTATTGATGATGAAACAGGGGAAGCCTTAATTCAAAGAGAAGATGATAAAGAAGATGCAATTCTTAACAGATTAGAGGTTTATAAAGCACAAACTGAACCTTTGATTGAATATTACAGAGAAAAGGGTTTGTTGATAGATATTGACGCTAATAAAGATGCTGTACTAGTATTTGAGGAAGTAAAAAAATCTTTGAAATAAAAAAATCCAGTTCTTAATAGAACTGGTTTAATATTATAATAAGTGGTTTTCACTTTTCACTTTATACATTTTTGAATCAACTTCATTCATAAAGTCCTTAGCACTTTGATTATCATCTCTCTTTCCAATAGCCCAACTTATTGTTGAAAAATAATCGTCTTTAATATAAGTTCTTTCGATACTTTTAAGTGCCTCTTGAGATAATTTAATTGCTTCTTCTTGAGTGTAGCCATTAAATAAAATTTGAAATTCATCTCCACCAGTTCTTCCTGGCAATATATTATCGGTAGTTAATTTAACTAATTCTTTAGAAATACTTTTAATTAATTCATCACCATAGAAATGGCCAAAAGTATCATTTACATATTTCATTTTATCAACATCCATACAAATGAGTGATACAGGAAGTATATTTTCTCTAGTAATTTCTGTTAATTTATTTACCATAAATCCATGTGAAAATAAGCCACTAAAGTTATCAATAGATGCTATTTTATTTAATTGAGAAATAAGGGTAGAAAGTTTAATGTTTTCGTTATTAGTTTTTAAATAGCTATCACCAATATTTTGAAATAGTTCAATTACAAAGACTTGATCATCAATAGATATTGGAAAAACTTTAACATGATACAAAGTTCCATCAATTTGTTCTAATTTTCTTTTTACAGATTTTGTAACAAGAGCATTTGCAGAAACACAGTAATCGCAGCTCTTCCCGGTTTCCCAAATATCATAGCAATGATAATTTTCAAATTTTGTTAATTTGTTATTTTCATAAGCGAAGACTTCTTTGGTGACAGGGTTTACTATCCTATAGTAATCAAAATCGAAGAAATTATCTAAATTTACTTCACTAAATTTTGTAATTCCACTGTAGTCTTTATGTGCTTTATTTTTTACTAAATATTCCATGAAAGTAATTTTATCATTTAAATTTAAATCTAACAAGAAAAATAAATTTTAAAACCGAACCGTTATTTAGTTTCTCTTAAGGATTAATTAATACAATGATAATATTATCAATAATAGTGTTATTACTCACTCTATTTTTCTCTTTGTCGATTAATATATTTTTCTAATAGTGCAAAACAAGAAAATCAGTTTGTTATCTTTATTTATCAACGTAGCTAATATATA
>CAZJGS010000017.1:17128-28708 GCA_964545735.1 uncultured Spirochaetaceae bacterium | reverse complement strand
AGAGAGAAGCTGCCATAGGTTTTTCACATAACACATTTTTATTATTATTTAAAAATGCGCAGGCAATTTCTCTATGAACAGAAGGTGGTAAACACACAGATACAATATGAATATCATCTCGATTAAGTAAAGTTTTATAGTCATCAATTATTTCAACATCAAGTGAATATTTTTCTTTAAAAGCTTTTGCTTTATCTAGATAAATATCACATAAAACCTTTACAACACATCGATCTTTTAGATTCAAATATCCATCTAAATGTTCTTTGGCTATATTCCCTATACCAATAATTGCAACACCATACTTCATTTTCATTTTCTCCCTTTAAAGAATATATTATGAAAGCTTAAGCCTAACTAATATTCGGATATAACACTTTTAATTGTATACCCAAATATAAAATCTAACAAACTATAAAATTATAATAACCCTTGAGTTTAACAAGGGTTATTTCAATAACAATTAATTAATAACTTAAAAATAATCCATTATTTATTTGCTAAGCCATTAAGGATGGAACAGCTAAAGTCAACTGAGGAATAAATGTAATACCTATCAACACTATTATCATCATCATGTAGAAAGGAAGCATGCTTTTTGTAGCTTTTTCTATAGAAATTTTACCAATAGAACAACCAACAAATAAGGCAGAACCTACTGGTGGCGTACATAATCCAATAGCAAGGTTTAATATCATAACAACACCAAATTGGACAGGATCCATACCGAGTGCACCTACAACTACAGGATATAAAATTGGAGTACAAATTATAATTAATGGAGCCATATCCATAATAGTTCCTAATAATAATAACATCACATTAATTAATAATAATAATACGATTTTATTACTACTAATACCTATTAAAATATTTGTGATAGCTTGTGGAATTCTTAAAAAAGCTAGCAAATATCCAAAAGAAGATGCTGCTGCAATTAAACTCATAACCATAGCTAAAGTTCTAAGAGAAGAAAGAAGAATTTCTTTAAATTCTCTTAATTTTATTTCTTTATAAACAAAAAATGTAATAAAAAAAGAATAAACTACAGCAACTGCTGCACTTTCTGTAGCAGTGAAAACACCTGAAACAACACCACCAATGATGATAATCATTGTAAACATTCCAAGTACTGCGTCCCCACTTACTTTTAGAGTTTCTTTTAAGCTATATTTTCTTTCTTTTGGGTAATTTCTTTTTCTTGCGATAATATAAGTAACTATCATTAAACTAACACCCAAGATAACACCGGGAAGAAGTCCACCTAAAAATAACTTACCAACACTTACACCACCACCGGCTGCAAGGGCAAATATAATCATATTATGACTTGGAGGGATAATAACACCTTGGCAAGCACTGGTTACTGTTACAGCAACTGAAAAATCATCATCGTAACCTTTTGCATTCATCATAGGAATCATCATTGTACCAATGGATGATACATCCGCTACAGCTGAACCTGATATTCCCCCAAAAAACATACTAGCTAAAATATTTACTTGAGCTAAACCACCTCTATACCTACCAATCAAGGCATTTGAGAAGTCAATAAGACGCCTTGAAATACCACCTCTACTCATCATTTCTCCAGCGAGGATAAAAAATGGTATGGCTAATAATGAGAAAGAATTAACACCGTTAACTAGTCTTTGAACTATTGATAACAGTGAAATATTTAAATATATAGCAGTAACAACAGATGATAAAAATAATGAGAATGTGATAGGCATTCTTAATATTAATAATAAAATAAATGATCCAACTAATATAGTTGAAGCTAAACTTAAATTAATCATAGAATTCTACCTCACTTTTCTTTAAATCTTTTGTTTTTATTGCACCATATAAATATATTGCTGCATATAGAATAATAAATATTGCATTAATTGGTAATACAATATAATTTATTGCATTAGTAATATGGGTAGCTGGCAAAAAACTTCTTAGTCCGTTTTTAGCTAGTCCAAGTCCATAGTAAAACAAAATACATCCTATAATAATTTCACAGGTATATTTAAAAATCCTTAAAAACCTTTCAACAGAATCTGGGAGATTTTTAGGTAATAAAGTAATGCTTATATGTAAATTTTCTTTTACACCCAGGGCCATAGCAATAAAGGTAAACCAAATTACTATAACTAATGGAATTTCTTCACCCCATTTTATTCCACTATGAAAGCCATATCTTAAAACAACATTAGTAAAAACAATAACAACCATAGCAATAACTAAGGTCATGCAAAAATACAATACTATGTTGAAAATCTTATCTAAGCTTTCTTTGAACTTTCTCATTTGAGCTCCTAATTTAAATAGGGGTTCATATCGAACCCCTTAATAAGTTAAGCTATTGTTACTATTTAACAGCCTTAATCTTTACAACCCAAGCTTTTGCATCAGCATCTAACATTTTTTCATATAAAGGTTCCATTGCTTTTGCAAATTCACCTTGGTCATTGATATTGTTGATTTTACAACCATAATCTTTAACTTTTTGTTCAGATTTCTTAGCATATTCATTCCAAGCTGCAATTTGAGTTGCTTGACAATCTCTTGCTGCTTTTTTAATTATTTCTTGATCCGCAGTACTTAATTTATCCATAGTAGTTTTTGATGCAATTAACATTTCAGGAACACGTGTGTGTTGATCTATTGAATAGAATTTTGCAACTTCATAATGATTTGATGAATCATATGAAGGCCAGTTATTTTCTGCACCATCAATAACACCAGTTTGTAATGCTGAATAAACATCACCATAACTCATAGGAGTTGGGGTTGCGCCTAAAGCTTCAACAAGACCCATCATCAAGTCTGATTCTTGTACACGAATTTTCATTCCTGCTAAGTCAGCTACTGTATAAACGGGTTTAATAGTATTATAGAAACTTCTTGCTCCTGAATCAAAATATGTTAGACCTACAAAGCCATTATCTTTCATTGATTCTAGGAAATATTCACCAATTTCACCATTTAAAACTTTCCACATGTGATCTGGGTTTCTATATAAATAAGGCATTTGTAAAGCATTTAACAATGGATTAAAGGCTGACAAAGGACTAATTGAAACACGAGTAAAATCAATACCACCGAATTGAACCTGTTCAATACAAGATTTCTCATCACCTAAAGTGGCTTGAGGATAAACTTCTACCAAGATTCTACCTTCAGAATATTCCTTTACCAATTCAGCGAATTTTTCATCACCAACAACAGTTGGATATCCAATAGGTTGGTTATCTGCTAATCTTAAAACCATTGGTTCATCGGCTTTTGCTTCTTGACTACCTTGAGCAAACATAGGAGCAACAGCAACACTAATTAATACTAATAAAATTAATAATTTTTTCATAAATCATTTCTCTCCTTAAATAATTTTTTACAATCTATAATTATTATCTTTGCAAAAATTCAAATTGAACAGTAAGAAAAACTGCTCATTTTAATCATTATTTTCCCTTTTTTCTTTATAAGATAATTTTTGATAATTAATTATCCATGATATAATTACCTATGAGAAAAAAAAGCCTTGATAATTTAACAAATCTTATTTTATTAAAAAAAGTAAAAAAAAGACAAAACATACATCAACTATTATTCAAACATAATTTCTTCACAGTTATTATAATCTTCATCCTTGCGCTTTTTTTATTCAACTATATTTATAACATTTTAGACGAAGAACAACAAAGTTCAAAAGAAAATTTAGTTGTACATAATATAATAACTGAAGTAGAGCAATGTAGTAGCCTATTAGAAGAATATAGAACATCTAAGGTTTTACAGAGAAAAAAAGAATTACTTTTACAACAAGAATCTATTTTGATTAATATAGAAAATGAAATAAATAATTTAAAAATATTATATCAAGATTCTCCTAATCGTTATTTTTTAAATAATGGAATAATAAATGGTAAGGACACAATAAATGAATTACTTAACCAATTACAAAATGAAACACACGAAACCACTGATGCACATTTCTATAAAATATATTATAGAATAAGCAATACCTATGATTATTTGTACAAATATTTGACAAACCAATATCTACTAGCTATGGTTAAAGATAATGTTGCCTTAATGGAAGCTAGAGCACAACAATTGAAAAATTTAAGACTTTTTTCAATTCTTATATTCGCCCTATTATTGATTGGTTATTTAATTTCAACTTCAAGAACTACTAAAAAAATGTTAAATCCTATTGATGCAATGGTTGAAACTGCAAAAGATATAGCAGAAGGAAAATTAGAAAAGGATCATAAAATTATAGAAGGGCCTCAAGAACTTGTTTTTTTAGAAGAATCAATAAAAAATATGAAAATTTCTATGCGCGATAGATTAGATTTAATAAGTGAAAATACTCTTTTGGAAAAAGAAATTCATACCAAAGAAATTGAGCAATTAAAAACACAAAAAGAACTCGAGAGAGCCAAATACCATTCTCTTCAAGCACAAATAAATCCACATTTTTTGTTTAATACTTTAAATGTAATTCAATTAACGGCTCTTTTTGAAAATGCTGAACAAACCGGAAAATTAATAGAAAGCCTAGGGGCTATCTTTAGATATTCTCTTGAACATCAAGATGATATTACTATTGAGGACGAACTATTCTTTATAGAACAATATTTAAAAATCCAACAAGCAAGATTCAAAGATAGACTCCAATATTCAATTAAATGTGGTGAGCTTTGTAAAAACAGCTTGCTTCCTCCTCTTATTTTACAACCCTTGGTTGAAAATGCTATTACTCATGGAATTGAACCTAAAGAAGACGGCGGTAGCGTTTTTATAGAAGTCTATAAAGATAAGGATAATGTTATTATTAATATAAGTGATTCAGGTATTGGCATTGAAAAAAATTGTGATATCAAAAGTGTTTGCGCAAACCACAAAAAAGGTCATAATATTGGAATTAACAACATAATTGAAAGATTAAAAATCTATTTTAATAATCAAGCAACAATATCTTTTAGTAGATTAAATGAAGATGGTGGCTGTAATGTACAGATAACAATTCCATTTGAGGTTGATAATGTATAATTTATTAATAGCTGATGATGAGCAATTAGAAAGAGATGCTATAGAGTTCTTAATTAAAAAAAGAAACTTACCCTTTAATGTATTGAAAGCAAAAAATGGAAAAGAAGCACTAAATATTTTTAAAAGCAATTCTATTGATTTTGTTATCCTAGATATTAAAATGCCACTTATTAACGGTATTGAAGCTGGCAGTAAAATAAGAGAATTAGACAAAAAAATCCCTATTGTTTATTTAACAGCTTGGAGTTCTTTCGATTTTGCAAAATCAGCAATTGCAATTGGGGCTCTTGAATATTTAGTAAAACCTATAAATAAAATAGAATTATATAAATTGCTTGATAGATTTGTCGAACAAAAACAAGAAGAAAAATTAGCAAAAAACGAAGAATTAAAAACAGTTATTAATCAATTCTCAAGATCTTTTTTCGCTTCAATGAAACATGGTTTAATTAAAAATGAAATATTAAAAAACTATTTTAACATTAAAGATAATATTTTTTTTGAAGGAGTAAGCCTTGTTGTTAGTGAAGTGAATATTGATAATTTGAAATTTTTCTTTGAACAAAAAGAATTTAAAAATTGCAGCTTCTATTATTTCCCCACAACTGACAGAACGACAATTATAGTATTCCCTAAAAATAAAGCAGCATTTTTCAAACAACTAAATAATAATTCTAATACACTCACAAGAAAAATAACCATATCTATTGGGAGTGTCTTTACCTCTCTTAGTGAGTTATCGAAATCAATCAAAGAGGCCTCCATAGCTTATAGTATTGCAAAAGTAAATGATGAAACTATACATGAATTTAATTCCATTGATGAAAATATTCTAAAAAACTCTAACAATAATTATTTAATTGAAATTGAAAACTCAATTTTTTCTTGTGATAATAAAAGGGCTAGAGAATTAGCACATAAACTTAACGATTCACTTTCATTACTTGATAAAAATGCTTTTCTAGATTCATATTACCAGGATGTTTTAATATTAAATCATACACTATCTCAAAAAATACCTTTTTTTAATTTACAAAAACCTCACAAAGCCACTGTGGAAATAGAAATATTTTTATTTAATTTAATTGATAGTGCTACTCAAGCTATACAAGATGATAAAAAGGATCGATATGAAAGAATTTTCTTTGAAATAAAAAAGAATATTGAGGTAAATTATAATAGACAACTCACAATGGATTATTTTTCTTCTATATTAAATATGAATACTAAATATTTTTCTAAATTATTCAAGAATTATAATAAAATTAGTTTTATTGATCATCTAACTAATATAAGGATGGAAAAAGCTAGAAAACTTCTTCTTGAAGGAAATGGGGTAAAAGAAACAGCAAAAAATGTTGGATACCTTGATTCAGCATATTTTTCAAAGGTGTTTAGCCAAAAATTTAATATCAGCCCCTCTTTATACAAACAAGCATATGAGTAATAATTATTTATTATTCATATGCCTTATTTAAATTAATATGATATTAATGATGGAAGAAAAGTAGTAATAGCTGGTACCAAGCTAATTAATAACAATACAATTACATTACAAATAATCATGGGCAATGCCCCTTTAAATATTTCAATAATTGACATTTTATTAATCTTAGTACAAGCATTTAAGCACATTCCAACCGGAGGAGTTACTAAACCTATAGCTAAGCCTGTAATTAACATAGCACCAAATTGTAATGCTGAAATTCCAACAGATTCCATAATAGGAAGTAGAATAGGTGTTAATAATAAAATAGCTGGCGTAACATCAATAAATGCTCCAATTAATAATATGAGTAAATCAAAAATTAATGCATAACCCCAAACTGGTAAGTCCATTGATAAAAAGAATGTTGCAATTTGAGCTGGAATATTTGCCATTGTTAATAACCAAGTAAATATAGTGGTAAATCCAATGATTAACATAATAGCTGAAGATGAAAGTAAAGTCTTTCTCAGTGCAACGATTACATCTTTAACAGTCAACTCTCTATATAAAAAGAATCCAATTAATAATGAATATAAAACTGCTATACCAGCCGATTCACTTGCTGTACAAATACCAAAGGATACAAACAATACAATTACAACAGGCATTAACATCGCAGGTATACCATATACCAAAGTATGTATAAAATCTTTTTTATCAAAAGGTTTTCTCTTTGGATGATAGCCATGTTTAACTGAAATAACATAAACACTTATCAACTGAGATGCACCAATTAATACCCCAGGAACGAGTCCTGCTATAAATAATTTACCAATTGAAGCCCCTGAAGCCATAGCATAAACAATCATAGGTACAGACGGAGGTATTATCATTCCCATAGTAGAAGATGCTACAGTAACACCTGCTGAGAATCTTTTAGAATATCCTTCTTTTTCCATGGCGGGAATCAAGATAGATCCTAAGGCTGAAGTATCAGCAACCGAAGATCCTGAAATTCCACCAAAAATCATTGAAGCAATAATATTTACTTCACCTAAACCACCACGAATAGGTCTAACCAAATACATTGAAAAATCAACAATTCTTCTTGTTATACCTCCAGTATTCATCAATTCACCAGCCAACATAAATAAAGGCATAGCAACCATAACAAATGAAAATACACCACCCCATACTCTTTGAGGCATCATTTGCATAAAATTAGGGTTGTAGGATTGAATGAAACTCATACATGAAGCCCCGATAGCAAAAGCTAAAGGAGTTCCCATTAGTGCAAAAGCAATTAAAAATCCTAGCAAAAATATAATCGCCATTTCCTACTCCTTAGTTTTCAAATTGGTTATATATTCCACTAATTTTACTAACATAGTAATTAATGCAATAAAACAGCCTACTGGAATAATTCCATACATATATTTCATTGGAATGGACATTCCCATGGATATTTGATGACCAAATTTCTGCATATATAAATACCCATATTTAATCATTGCTAAATCAACCACAATCATTACTACAAAATTAAATATTGTTGCAAATATTTTTAATTTTGGAGGAAATTTATCATATATGGACTGAATAGAAACATGTTCTTCTTCCATTACACAAATACCAATTCCCCAGAATGTAGTAAAAGCAAAAACAGTTGTAATAAATTCTTCAAGGAAGAGATAGGATATACCAAAAAAGTATCTAGCAATAACAGCAAAAATTACACAAAATGCAATTAGTCCCACAGCTATTATTCCTATTGCTACATAAGTTTTATAAATATTTTTCGAAATATTTTTGATAGTATTAATAATACACCTCCGATTATTAATAATACCGACCCAAAATGGGCCGGTTTATTATCTTAATGAATATTATTTATTAATTACCTTTAACGATAGCTCTCATTTGATCTAATTCAGCTTGAGTTAAGATACCTTCGTCAATATATTGTTGATAAACTACTTGTGTAGCATCTTTAAATAATTGTAATTCTGCTGCTGTTGGTGTGTAAATTTCACAATTTGCTTCAACAACGCTTCTAGCTTTTGCTTGATTGTCAACAATAGCTTGGTTATTAACAGCCATCATATCTTTTGTTGCTTCAGCTAAAATAGCTTGATGTTCAGCAGGTAAGGCTTCATACCAGTCTAGATTTACGTAGAATGGATCTGGGTGAAATTGGTAATTTAATACTGTGAAATATTTTTGAACTTCATAGAATTTCATACCTTCAACATTAACCCATGGGTTTTCTTGACCGTCTGAAACACCAGTTTTAAGTGCCATATAAAGATCTGAATATGGAACTGATACAACTGAAGCACCTAATGCTTTAAAAGTTTTATCAATAGTATCCATACCGTTTGAACGCATTTTTAAGCCTTTTAAATCTGCTGGAGTTTTAATAGGTTGAACGTTATTTGAATATTGTCTAAATCCACCTGCATCACCTAAACCTAAAATTAATGCACCATCTTTTTTACTTGAAGCACAAATTTCTTTAGCCAAATCACTGTTCATTAAACGCGTTACCTGTTCACTAGTTTCACAAAGGAAAGGAAGAGTAAATACCAATAATTTTGGAACAAAATCCATTTGTCCGCCTCTCATACCTTGAATAACACCAGAACATACTTGTTCTAACATTTCTTTCTCAGTACCTAATTGACCAGCTGGATATAATTCAACTTTAATTGCACCATTACTTCTTTCTTCAACAATTTTCTTAAAATGTTCTAAAGAAATATGACGAGGGTTTGTAGTTGGTTGAGCATGAGCTATTTGCATAGTATATACTTTTGCTGGGCCACCGTCAGCGCTAGATGCTTCACTATTTCCTTGAGCGAATAGCATTGAACTACTAACAATTAATGCCATTGTGATTAATAAAACTTTTTTAAACATAAAGTTCCTCCTAAATTTAATTTAATGATAAGGTAGGTTTTTCAATCGCGCACTATAGCATTTTGCTTACAAACTAGAAGATATTGCTATAAAAGCAATATTTTATAGACTTATCTTTTAGCAGCTCTGTATTGCATAGGGCTAATACCTTCTTCTCTCTTGAATATTAAACTAAAATAATTTGGATCACTGTAGCCTATAGAACTAGAAATTTCTTTAATCGTATCTTGAGTATCTTTCAGCAATTTTTTTGCTTTATTAATTCTTTGTTTCAGTAAGTATTGCATTATTGTACAGTTCATATAGTTCTTAAATAATCTTGAAATATGATACTTTGAATACCCACAATTGTTGATGATATCATCAAGACTTATATAATTACAATAATTTTTCTCAATATACTCTTTAACAAGTATAACCGCATCTGGAAGCCTATCATGAGAGGTATTGCTGGATTCATTTGGGTTGCTTTTAAAATATTCTATAACATCATCAAGCTGTTTCATTTTATCTTTATTAGCTTCTTCAGTTTTTATTTTTTCAATTATTTTTTCCAAAGATTTGAGAAAAGTTTTTTTCTGTACAGGTTTTACTAGAAAATCAATTGCCCCAAGTTTTAGTGCTTTAACCGCAAAATCAAATTGATCAAAAGCAGTTGAAATAATAACTTTACAGTTTATATTTTCTGCTCTTATTTTTTCTAACACTTGTATTCCAGACAATTCAGGCATATTAATATCTAATATGACTATATCTGGTTTGTCACAAACTATTTTAACAAAAGCATCATTACCGTCTTCAGCTATAATAATATTATCAATTGGTAAATTAGATTTTTCAACAAATAAACTTAATACTTTTCTCTCTAGTTCTTCATCATCAGCAATCAAAATATTATACATATTCACTTATCTCCATATCTGCTTTTAATTTGATTATTATTTTTGTACCACCTGCTAGATTTTTTTCAATACGTAAAGAATCTTTTTGACCTGTAAATATCTCTAAGCGACTTCTGGTGTTTGATAGACCTAAATGTTTTCTATTTTCACAAAAAATTTCCTCACGTCTTTCAAACTTTGTTAATACATCATCATTGACACCAACACCATTATCTTCGACTTCTAAGATAATATCATCAGCTTCAACTCTTGCTAAAATTTTGATTATACCGCCAAATTTTAGAGGTTCTAGTCCATGAACAATTGCATTTTCAACCAACGGCTGTAGAGTAAACTTGGGTAAAATTATTTCATTTTGCAATTCAACTGGAACACAAATTACATATTGTAGTCTTTGATTAAACCTTTTTTGTTGTATCTTTATATATTCTATAGTTACATCTAACTCCTGCTTTAGTGAAACAGGTTTTGATACATCTGAAAGATTATATCTTAATAATTGTGAAAGAGAATCAATCATTACAAGGGAATCCTCATTTCTTTCTAAGGTAATCATCCTAGATATTGAATTTAAAGTGTTGAATAAAAAATGTGGATTTGTTTGTGATTGTAAAGCTAAAAATTGAGCTTGATTTAAAAGTTTTAAATTTTCTTCATTCTTCTTTTGTTGTTCAACAAGTTCTCTTTCAATCATAACTTTATTTTTTAGTTTTTCCATCATTTCTTTAATATTATCAACCATATTATTGAAGGTATGAATTAATAAACCCATAGAATTATTACTATTTAAAGCTTCAACCTTTTCATCTAACTCTCCCTTTGAAACTTTTTTTGCTTGATGAACTAGGTTAATTAGTGGATGAGTAATATTCTTATATATATGAAGGAAAACTATGATTATAAATATAAAAAAGACGAATAAAAATAAAATCAAAAAAGTTGAATATTTATTGAATCTTGCATCTAACAATATATTTGTTTTTTTTTCAGATTCAATTAAATTGTTTAATAATTCATCACAATATTTTTGTAAATAATCCTGTATTATTTCGGCTAAATACATCTTACTGTAATATTCATAATTGTTGGTATTATAGTTAAAGGAAGCAATACAACCTTCAAAAAAATAATTATTAAAGGAGGTTTCAATAGATTTTAATAAATATAAGTTTTCACTATCACTAATAGAAAAAATTAGATTTTTAATAATATCTTTAGATTTTTCGCTAGCTATATTAAATTCATTTAGTTTTTGTCTATTTCCTGTAGTTAAATACATAT
>CAZJGS010000017.1:0-17028 GCA_964545735.1 uncultured Spirochaetaceae bacterium | reverse complement strand
CTAGCTATATTAAATTCATTTAGTTTTTGTCTATTTCCTGTAGTTAAATACATATTTAAACTTTCATCACAATCAGAAATATTTGTCTTTAAAGCTAATACTTTGTAGGAAAGGTTATTATTACTAGAACTTTGTGAAATATAATCAAACATAGTCGTTCTTACAAAAAGCGAAAAACCTACTACAATAATAAAAATACTTAATAACAATAAATTGATTTGATTTCCAACTGAGAAAAATAATGACTCTCTTTTTCTTTTCATCAAATTATCCTCATTATTTTTTCACTATTTATTTTCTCAAAGGCCTTTATTTCTTGTTCATAAATATATTTTTTTGCATATTCTAAGGTAAAATCAGCACATTCAACTAATAATTCGACTTGTCGTTTTGATAATTGATTTAGGACTTCGGTGCTAAATATAATAAATGAAGGGAGACTAACATTATCTAATATTATTACCTCTTTTATATAAGGATATTCATCACTATTTAAAAAAGCAGAAACAGATAATTCTCTAGCATCAATAAATCCATTTCTAAGAGAGGGGAAGGTTGCAATACTACCAAGCATTATTGGGCTAGCACCCCATTGTTTTAAGAATTTTTCATACATTTGAGAATTATCAATCCCTATTCTTAAATCACTATAATCAACGGTTTGTAGTGTTTCATCACTGTAGATACATCGAGTGCTAGGGGGAAGGATAGTTAATGGAAATAATTTCTCATTTTGAAATGCAAAATTAAAATTTTCACTTTTGTCAATATAATTGATAATATTAGTAAAAGGCGTATTTATTAATGGGTAGAAACTTGAATTGAAAGACAGAATTAGCTCAGTAACTGACAATATATTTACACGGCCTAAGGCTATTCCTCCAAATTGGAGTTGAGTTAATACTTGCTCTTCAGTTCCTAATTCACCGCCATGATATACTTTAATTGTTATTTTACCCTGGCTTTTTTCTTTAACTAAATTGGCAAAATAATCACTTATATTAGCCTGGTAAGTACCTTGCTCTTCACTTTCTGCATAGCGAAGAACAACTGTATCAGTAACTATACTTTTACTCTCTTCTTCTTTGTCACAACTGATTAATAATATAATAACTATGCAAAAAATAAGTAGTTTTTTCAAATCTTTCCCCTTTAAGACAAAAACTAGCTAATGAATATAAACTCACTAGCTAGCTGTTAAATAGAAGTAATATAAAATTTTATTTAGGTTGTTTACCGATATAAGCGAGAATACCGCCATCAACGTATAACACGTGTCCATTAACAAAATCTGATGCATTACTAGCTAAAAATACTGCAGGTCCCATTAAGTCTTCAGGTGTTCCCCATCTAGCAGCAGGAGTTTTAGAGATTATGAAGGAGTCAAAAGGATGTTTTGATCCGTCAGCTTGCTTTTCTCTTAAAGGTGCTGTTTGTGGAGTTGCAATATAACCAGGTCCAATACCATTACATTGTATATTATATTCTCCGAATTCACTACAAATATTTCTTGTAAGCATTTTTAGTCCGCCTTTTGCAGCTGCATATGCAGATACAGTTTCACGACCTAATTCACTCATCATTGAACAAATATTTATAATCTTTCCCTGACCATTTTCAATCATTGTAGGTAGTACAGCTTTTGAAACAATAAAAGGTGCTGTCAAATCAACATCTATTACTTTTCTGAAGTCTTCAACTTTCATTTTAAGCATGCTCTCTCTTTTAATAATTCCAGCATTGTTAACAAGAATATCAACACTACCTAAATCATTAATAATATTTTTTACACAAGAGATTACAGCCCCTTCGTCACAAACATCACAAACATAACCTTTTGCATCAATACCAATCTTTTTATAAGATTTTAGACCTTTGTCTACTAAATCTTGATTGATATCGTTAAAAGCAATCTTTGCTCCTTGCTTTGCATAAGCTTCAGCAATAGCAAAACCAATACCGTATGAAGCGCCTGTTATCCAAGCTACTTTACCTTCTAGAGAAAAGTTAACATTCATCTATTAATCTCCTATCTTAAGTCTTCTGTATTGATTTTATCCATGTCAGTAAATACTCTGTTTTCACCAGCCATTGACCAAATAAATGTATAGTTTGTAGTACCACTACCAGAGTGAATTGACCAACTAGGATTAATTACAGCTTCTTCATTATGAATAACCATATGTCTTGTTTCTGTTGGTTCGCCCATAAAGTGGAATACAGCTTGATCTTCTGGGATATTGAAATAGAAATATACTTCCATCCTTCTCTCATGTGTGTGAGCTGGCATAGTGTTCCATACAGAACCATCTTCTAAGTGAGTTAGCCCCATTGAAAGTTGGCAAGTATCTAATACAGCTGGGTGGATGTATTGGTTAATTGTTCTTTCATTACATTCAGCTGAAGAACCTAGATGTAAATGTTTTGCATCTTCTAATGTAATTAGTTTTAACTCGTAAGCTATGTGAGCTGGTGTTGAGTTCATGTAAAATTTTGCAGGGTTTTTACTATCTAAACTAGATAATAATACTTCTTTAGTTCCCATTGGTAAGTAAAGTGCATCATAATGATTTAGTATAAATTCTTTACCATCTACTTTAACAAGACCTTTTTCAGCAATATTAATAATTCCAAGTTCTCTTCTTTCTAAGAAGAAATTAACTCCGAAATCACTCATTGCGTTAATGTTCTTATCTAAAGCGATTTCTTTATTAGTAGGCATAGCTCCTAAAGTTACAATTCTATCAACATGTGAGTATGTTGAAGTTACATCATTTTCGATAAAAATGTTTTGAATTAAGAACTCTTCTCTTAGTTGCTCAGTGTTCAATGTCTTAAAAGGTTCTTTTCCTGTTGAATAGCGAATATCCATTGCTTCCTCCGATTTTCGTTACTTAATGAATAAAATAAGATGAGTATTCTGTTTCCATCATACTTGATAGTCTTCTTATTCCACCATTTAAGTGTTTATTAATTAATTTTTTAATATCTGTTTTATTTTTAGCTTCAATAGCTTCAAGCATATATCTATGCTCTATTAAAATTTCTTTACAAGGCGCTTTACTTACAATATCTAAAGTTTTAAAACGAGTATAATCTATACTCAAATCTTGAAGTAAAGTCCATAAATAATTTTTATCACATCTATCAAACCAAATTTTGTGAAAATTAGCGTCATCTTCGTAAAATTGTTGAATTGAAAAATCTCCAATTTCCAAACTTAACTCCTGCTTTTTTAACGCATTAAAAGAATCAGCAAGAGAAAATTGATCATATATATCTATATATTCAAATAAAACTTTTTCCTCGATAGCTATTCTCATAAATATCAATTGCTTTACTATATCTTGGTTCATTAATGGAGCTCTAGAGCCTTTATATCTTATGGTTTCTAATAAACCCGCATCTGATAATCTATGAAAAGCAGTTCTCACTGGAGTTCTTGAAGCTGAGAATCTAAGGCAGATATCTGCCTCAATAACTGGCTCCCCTGGTTTTATTTTTAAGGTTAATATTTCTTTTTTTAATGTTTCAAATATTAAAGTAGCATTATCTATAAAATCGCCCATATATTTCCTTTTTATTGTATACATAAAAATAATGTGTATACAAACTTTATATTTGTATACTACTAGACAAAAAGTATTTTGTCAACTATGGTATCAATCAGGAGATATTAATTATGAAAATTAAATCAAAGATCACGCTTTCACTTAACGATGAAGAAAAGGTCATTCTTTCTAAAACCGACAGTAATGAAGTTTTTTTATATGTAGATAACAAATATAAAGAAAACGATTTTATTGGATTCTCATCTGATCAAAAAGGCTATTATATGATTAGTCTCGATGGTGGATTACAAGAAAGTTTTGTTTATTACACTGGTGGAAATTTTGAATTTAAGATTCCTTTTGGAGAACTATTATTAGGGTATAATCCAATGGCATTTCAAGGCTCTGCTCATTACATTCACTCTAGAGTAGCGTCAATTGATGAAATCAAATGTAAAAAGAACTTATGCAAAAATACTTTAGATAGTCACAGTAACAAACAGCTATTCCCACATGCAGTAGCAAACGTAGAAACACGCAACGAAAGTGTTTTCTTTGCTAGAAATGCAATTGATGGCGTTATAGCTAATAACAGTCACGGAGATTGGCCCTTTGTTAGTTGGGGAGTAGATCAAAATCCTAAAGCTGCTTTAACTGTTGAATTTAATCGTGAAGTAGTAGTAGATGAAATAGCTTTATATTTAAGAGCGGATTTCCCTCATGATTCTTATTGGAGAAGTGCTTTAATTACCTTTAGTGATGGTTCAAAAGAACAATTAAATTTGAGTAAAACTCACCGTAAACAATCATTCAAAATACAAGAGAGAGTAATTACTTCATTAACAATTGATAGTTTAATAATCGATGAAAATGAAACTTCACCTTTTCCAGCTTTAATACAAATTGAAGCTTATGGATGTGAAAAATAATAAGATTTTGTGTTTGGTTAAATTACTTTTTTATTTAGCCAAACATTTCCATTTAATCTAACTAAATAACAAATCGATCTGCAAATCCAATCTACAAACATGGCGAGCCATATACCCATTAAGCCAAGATGAAAAACTTGAGTTAAAATAATAGCGCCAGTAATTCTAAATAAAATCAAAGAAATTAAAGAACAAATTAAAGTATATTTAACATCGCCCGCTGATCTTAAAATATTTGGAGTTGCAAAAGCAAAGGTCCACAGTAAAGCCGTCATTATTAAAACAATAAAACTTATATTTGAAGCCATAGTTGTTGCTTCAAATGATAAATTATAGAGTGAAATTACAGGCTTTCTAATTAATATTAGTATAAAGGAAAAAAATGATATTGAAATTACAGATATGCTTACCAATAATTTTGTATAATGTTTAGCTTGCTCTTTTTCTCCTGCTCCTAAGCACTGCCCTATAATAGTAGTAGAAGCTATGGAAATCGCTAAGCCAGGAAGGTTTGCAAAAGTACACAGGTTCCCAACTACAACATTAGCTGCAATAGAGGCAACCCCAAGACTAGCTACTAAACTTTGTACAGCAATTTTACCAAATTGAAATACACTATTTTCTACTGCATTTGGCAAACTAATTGCAAAAATCTTCTTCATTAAATACCAATTGAATCGAATTCTGAAGATTTTATCTATTTTAACATCAGTATCTCTAGTAGTGATAAAATACATCATCAAGATTCCTGATACAATTCTAGAAGCCAAAGTTGCAATTCCAGCACCTTTTACTCCCAGGTTCAAACCATATATCAAAACAGCATTTAATATTAAATTTAATACATTCATTAATATTGATACTTTCAAAGAGATTTTACTATTTCCAATAGATCTAAATAAGGCAGACCCCGCAGAAAATAAACATAAAAAAGGTAATGACAAGAAAACATAATCAAAATAAATTAAACTTGCATCGTAAACAGCTTTATCAAGATTCCCAAATATTGATGATATTACAACTCTTTTTATTGGCAGGAAAATAGCTGCCATAGTTATTCCAAAGATAAAGGAAATATATATTAATTGTTTTGCAGCACCTTTTGCATTTTTATTTTCTTTTCTTCCTAAATACTGACTAGTAACAACAGCACCACCTGTTGCAAAAGCCGTAATTAAAAAGAAAAACAAACCATAAATACTATCAATTAAGGAGACACCACTAATAGCCGCCTCTCCACAGGAAGCAACCATAATTGAATCAATTATCCCCACAAGAATGGAAAAAAATTGCTCTCCTAATAATGGCAAAATTAATACAAATAAATATTTATTTGAAAATCTTAAGTCTTTTTTTGTCAAAATAATCACCTAGAAAGAATACTAATAGTTATCAAAAGTATTCACAAGAGCTAAAGGCTTGCTCTTCTTATCAAGGTTGTATAGAGAGAAACAGTCAAAGGTGCATTTGATTCTTTATTAAACATTTTCTCTAACAATTGTATAATAGCTTTTCCTATTGATTCTCTATCTATATCTAAAGAGGATAGTTGTGGCGTGGTATATCGTGATATTCTAGCATTATTAACACCAATTATTGAACAATCCTTTGGAATATTAAATCCTCTATCTATCAATTTATACATCGCATGGATAGCTACTGAATCAGTTCTACCAAATATACCATCTATGTTAAAATTTGAATCTAATATTTGATCAATAGCATGTGATAGATCTTTTTCACAGGAGCAATTATTTATTATCTTATAGTTTACATCTTTAATATAATTATTACTATCGAGTTCATCTATAAAGCCTTTGTATCTAAAATCATCCTTAGGACTTTTTGTAAAGGAAAGACTCTCAAAACTATCAACAAATATTATTCTCTTTCTTCCCTGCTCTATCAAAGTTTTACAACATTTTCTAGATCCATCATAAAGACCGGTATCTATTAATCCATAATTTCCACTTAATTTGTCATATTTTCTCATTTCTAAAATTACAATAGGAATATTGGTATCAATCAATTCTTGAATATATTTCTGCTTAAAAGTACCTGAAGCAATTATAATAGCATCAAAATAGCGCTGATATATTTGATGGACAAAACTATCACTATTTCTACTTTCACAGAGGGAAATAAAATAACTATTTTCATAGGCCCAAGAGTCCATTTGCTTCATAATTTTGCTAAAGTGTTCACTTTGCAAATCATCAACAATAAAAAGTATCTGATTACTTTGCTTACCTTTAAGAGCTCTTGCCATTGAATTTGGCTTATAAGAGAGCTCTTTTAAGGCATCAACTACTCTTTGTTTCTTTTCAGCATCAACATATCTATTATTATTTATAACGTAGGAGACGATAGTTGGAGAAACATTAGCTCTCTCAGCTACATCTTTTCTTGTTACTCTTTTAATAGTTTTACTCATGTTATTCCTACTTTAGTGGCTTTTTTATCTTATATCTAATATTTTGTGTTATCGCAAGACCAGAATCATAATCAAGTTGTTTTAGTTCATCCTTTGAATTCGCTCTTTGCCTTGTGTATCCATCACAGTCCCAACTAGGTTTTTCATTGTTCCAATATCGACACTTCCATTGATAACCTCTATAAGGATCTCTAGTATCATTCATCCAATCAAGAATTTTCTTATGCAGATTGTCTCTATCATTACCATATTCTTCATTTTCTATAATATTATCTAATTCATACTTATCTTTTTCAGTATCATATAATTCATCGGTATTATCTAGAAGATGAATAGCTAATTTTCTATTATCGCTAATAGCACCTCTCATAAATTGTATTCCACCAAATCCATCATGGTCAATTTCATATCTATGGAATTCACAAAATACTGTATCACGTAATACATTGGTTTGTGGCTTTTCAATAATATTTCTCATACTAACTCCTGCTAATACTGGAGGACTATCAATATTATAATAATCTAACAAGGTTGGAACCAAATCAATATGGGAGGTTACATGATCATATTCTGCATTAGATGGGGAATTTAAATAAGTTCCACCTTTAATAATTAAAGGAACATGAGATATTTCTTCATAAAGAGCAGCACCTTTTAAATTTAGGGAATGAGAGCCTAAGGCTTCACCATGGTCACTTGTAAAGACTACCATAGCATCAGGAAGCATCTCTTTTACCTTATCTAATACTCTACCAATTTCATAATCAGCAAAACTATTACAGCCTAAAAATAACTGAGGTCTAAGTTTTAGGGCATCTTTATCTTCATTTAGAGTTTCGCCTGCCCATAATCTCTGATAAAGAGGTTTATTTTCTAAGGTATCATAATAATTAGGAGTCTTGGGGAAATCATAATTTTCATACATAGAGGCATAAGGCTCAGGACATAGATATGGTTGATGAGGTTCATCATAACTTACACATAAAAACATATCATCATCACTATGCCTTTCTATATAATCAATAGCTCTATCACTAACTCTATGAGCAAAGGTGAATTCTTCTTTAATTCCACCCTTTTCTAGTGATGCAGATTCTTGTCTACTTAAAACTTTCTCCTCATCACTTAACTCATTTAAATAGCATCTCATATCATACCAATAATCTTCATCATAGCCTTTGGGGCAAATCCCGTTACCGAAATAATCACCTCCATCTAGATGCCATTTGCCAATAAAAGCAGAATTAATCCCATTTGGCTCTAAATATTCACCAATAGTTTTAACACCAGATGTTAATGATACTGTATTAGTAATTCCACCATTGGAATGTGGGTATAGGCCTGTGAAAATTGCACTTCTTGCAGGTCCACAAACCGGTTGTGTTGTATAGTTTTTATTATATTTAACACCTTCTTTAGCTAAATTATCTAAATTAGGGGTAATCATATTTTTATTACCATAACAACCAAGCATGTCCCATCTAGTTGTATCAGTCATTACAAAAACCACTTGTTTTTTATCTTTCATATCTCTCTCCAAACAATCAAATTTAACCTTTAATAGCACCTGCAACGAGCCCTTTTACCATATTCAATTTTAGCAATTTCTAATGCTTTCATAACATCTGGATATAGGTCATCAATACATGATGCTAGCAAAATATCAGTAATAGGGGCAGCTAATCCTGAATCGTTACTTTCCTATCTCCTATTCATTGAACAAGCTAAAACAACCAAAAAAATACTTAATGCTTTTTTCATCAAAAAGAATTCTTGGTTTTTCCATACACACCAGGGTATGCCTTCTTTTAAAAAATATACACACGAGTGTACAAGTTATTTATAGGTTACCCTATATCTCAAATCTGTCAAGCTGTTTTTTCAAAAAAATATTCACTTTTCCCATATGCACAAACAAATTAAACTAAAAATATATTCTTTATATCCATAAAAACCTAATTTGTACTATTACTTTGTACACTTTTTAAAAAATACTATATAATATTATAAACTTGAAAAAAAGAGAAAAATATGGATAATAAAAATCAGCAAAGTGGTGTAAACAGAACAATCTTAATTTTAGAAACACTTTCTAATATAAACAAAATAAATCTTGAACATTTAGCTAAAAAGACTAATCTTCCAAAACCAACACTTTTGAGGTTTTTAAATTCATTAATTTCACTAGGTTATGTCTATAAAGATTACAATGATTTGTACAGTTTAACCCTTAAAATGTTTAGTATTGGATCAAACAGTTTATCTCATATTAATTTAATAGATATAGCGGCACCTTTTGCAGATGAACTATGTAGCTACTTTAAAGAAACAGTCCATATGGGAATATTAGATGAAGATCATGCTGTTTATGTTTTGAAAAGAGAATCTTCCTTTACTATAAGAATGTATTCTAGAGTAGGAAAAAGAATTCCCCTCTATTGTACTTCTATAGGAAAAAACTTATTAAGTGATTTTGATTCTGCTGCTTTGGATGAATACCTTGATTCAACTCAAATTATCCCCTTTACCAAATATACTTTATCAAAAGAAGAATTGAAAAAACAGCTATTCAAAATTAAAGAAGAGCGATGGGCAGAAGATGATCAAGAACATGAGGAAGGAATTATTTGCCTAGGATCTAGCATTAGAGACTTTAGTAATAAAGTTGTAGCGTCCTTAAGTGTTTCTTGGCCTAACTTCAGATTTGAAGATAAAAATAAACAACAAGTTATTGATAAAATTAGAGACACTTGTGATAAAATCTCTGCACTTTTAGGATATGAAGAATAAAAAAACTCCACACTATCTATAAAAATAAACAACATGGAGTTAATAAACTATATATACCTGAATTATCTCTGAACACGTCCAGAGCCATCCCCTTTACATAAGGCTTCAACTTCACTTCGTTTTGATAAATTGAAATCACCATTAATCGAGTGTTTCAAGCAAGAAGCTGCAACTGCAAAATTAAGGGCATACTCTTCATCATTACTATATTCACTTATACCAAAGATTATTCCAGCTGAGAAGGAATCTCCTCCTCCAACTCTATCAATAATATCTGACATTTCATAATGACGTGATAGATAAAAGCCGGTAGAACCTAGTAAAGCAGCTGACCAACCATTTCTGTCTGCGCTCTTACTCTCTCTAAGTGTAATAGCTACTTTTTCAACATTTGGAAATTGTGTTTTAACTTTTTTTGCTAGAGCTTGATATACACTAGTATCTAATTCACCTGAGGTAACATCACTATCAGCTTCAATGCCTAAGCATTTTTGAATATCTTCTTCATTTGCAATAACAACATCAGCATAGGGTACTAAAGTCCTCATAACCTCAGGTGCAGTTTTTCCATATTTCCATAATTTTTTTCTATAATTTAAATCAATTGAAACAGTTAAACCACACTCTTTTGCACATTTCATTGCCTCTAATGCGCTATCTGCTGCATTTTGACTAAGGGCTGGAGTTATACCTGTTATATGAAACCAAGTAGCATCTTTAAAGGATTGTTTAAAATTAAAATCACTGGGTTTTGCTAATGCAATTGAGCTATAAGCTCTATCATAAACTACGGAAGAAGGTCTTTGGTTTGCCCCAGTTTCAATAAAATATATTCCAACTCTTCCATCTTCAGTTAAAACAATATCTGATGTATCAACATCATATTTTCTTAACTCTCTCATTGCAGCCTCACCAACAGCATTATTAGGTAGTGCTGTTAAAAACTTTGTATCTTTGCCAAATATTGATAAGGAAACAGCAACATTTGCTTCTCCACCACCGAAAGTTGATTCTAATTTTTTTGTTTGAAATAATCTCTCATGTTCTTCACTTCTCAATCTTAACATTATCTCACCAAAGCTAACAAATTTATTACCCATAGTTTCCTCCAAAATGTTTAATGTTTTTTAAACTTTACTCTTGATAAACTCAATATTAAGGGTTATTATTTGAAATGTCAAGATTTATGGAACATTGTTCCATTTTTATAAATAAGGAGAAAACAATGACAGATGATTTAAAAAGAAAACTACATAATATTGGTATCATTCCAGTTGTCAAATTAGATGATTCAGACAAAGCAATAGGCCTTGCTAAAGCTTTAATCGATGGTGGAATTAATTGTGCTGAAGTAACTTTCAGAACAGAAGCTGCTGAGCAAAGTATCAAAAATATTACTAGTAAATATCCTCAAATGTTTGTAGGAGCTGGAACTGTTACAAGTGTGGCCCTTGCTAAAAGAGCTGTTAGTGCTGGTGCCAAGTTTATTGTTTCTCCTGGCTTTAATGAAGCTACAGTTGATTGGTGTCTTGAAAATAATATTACAATAATCCCTGGTGTTTGTACTCCTAGCGATATTGAAAAAGGATTAGCTAGAGGCTTTGATGTATTAAAATTCTTCCCAGCTGAAGCTTCTGGTGGAATTAACATGTTAAAAAACTTTGGTGGACCATTTCCTAATTTAATGTTTATGCCAACTGGTGGAATTAATTTAAGTAATCTTCAAAATTATGCAAGAACTAAAAATGTACTAGCTACAGGTGGATCTTGGATGGTAAGTGCTGATTTAATTGAAAAAGAAGATTGGAAAACTATCATTGATATGTCTAAAGCGGCAATGCTTGAATTACAAGGTTTTGAATTTGCTCATGTTGGAATTGAAGATGATATAAATTCTGAAAAATCTATTGAAGCTCTTAGCACTTTTGGATTTGAAGTAAAAAGAGGGGCTACCACAGCCTTTGTTTCTGACAAAATTGAAGTTGTTCCATCTTTATTTAGTGGTGCAAAAGGTCATATTGGAATCAAATGTAATGACTTAGAAAGATCAATTGAATATTTAAAAACTAAAGGGTTTACTCCAAAAGAAGGCTCTTATATTTACGACGACAAGAATCAATTGAAAGTGTGTTACTTAAATGGAGAGGTTTCTGGTTTTGCCCTTCATTTAGTAAGAAGATAAAATAGCACAAAAAAAATTATTAATAACATAGGATAATTTTTTAATTGATACTTTTGAACTAAATCACTATTTAATTTTATTGATTTAGTTCTTTTTTTAGACCAAAAAATACTTGCTCTAAAAGAACAAGTATTGCTATTTATTAAAATTATATATTAAACGCCTAAATAAGCAGATTGAACACTGTCATTATTTAATAAATCTTTTGAAGAACCAGAAAGAACAATTCTACCATTCTCCATAACATAACCTTGAGTTGAAGCTTTTAAAGCCATTCTAGCATTTTGCTCAACTAGGAACACTGTTACATTTTCGCTTTGATTTATATAAGCAATTTTCTCAAAAATATCTTGAATAATTAATGGAGCTAAGCCAAGACCTGGCTCATCGAGTAAAATCATTCTTGGAGAACTCATCAAAGCTCTAGCTATAGCCATCATTTGTTGCTCTCCACCTGATAAAGATCTAGTTTTCTGCCTTCTCCTAGCACCTAAAATAGGAAAAAAATCATACATTTCTTCTTTCTTTTTCTTGATTAAAGTCTCATCTCTTACCATAAAAGCACCCATATCTAAGTTTTCTTCAACGCTCATATCAGCAAAAACTCGTCTTCCCTCTGGTACTAAGGCAATACCTTTGGCAGCAATTTTTTCAGTTGCTAAACTTTTAGAGGAGGTTTCACAAGCAATAATATTACCTTCAAATGAAATATTACCTTGTATTAATGGCTCTAAGCCTACAATAGCTTTTAATAAAGTACTTTTTCCAGCACCATTTGCGCCAATCAAGCTTACTATATCACCTTCATTAACAAACAATGAAACTTCTTTAAGTGCACTAATTGAGCCATAAGAAACACTAATATTATCAATATTTAATAACGCCATCTTCTTCCTCCTTACCCAAATAAGCTTCAATAACTAATGGATTTTTCTTTATATCGCGAGGAGTGCCTTGTGCTATTTTTTGACCATAATTTAAAACAGTAATGTTATCACAAATACTCATTACCAATTTCATATCATGTTCAATTAATACAACAGTAATACCTTTGTCCCTAATTTTTCTAATAGTATCCATTAAATGCTCTGTTTCCTGAGGATTCATACCAGCAGCAGGTTCATCAAGGAATAAAATTTTAGGTTGGGAGGCTAAAGCTCTAGCAATTTCTAATTCCCTTTGTCTTCCATAAGGTAAATTTTTAGCATCTTCATTTGCAAATTCACTCATATCAAAGAAATCTAACCATTTATAAGCATTTTCAAGCATAATATCTTCTTCATTTTTCATAAAAAAATAGGATTTTAACATATTACTAAAGCGTGCTTTATTTGGACCTTCTCCAGTCATAAAATGACGACCAATCATAATATTTTCAATAACAGACATTTTTTTAAAGAGTCTAATATTTTGAAAAGTTCTAGCAATACCTAATCTAGCGATTTTATGACTTGGAAAACCTGTAATATCATTTCCTTTGAAATAAACTTTACCACTAGAGGGAATATCTAAACCTGTCATATTATTAAAAAGTGTAGTTTTACCAGCACCATTGGGACCAATTAAGCCGGTAATCAAGCCCTCTTGTGCAGAGAAATCAACTTCATTTACAGCCATAACTCCACCATAAGCTCGGGTTATTTTTTCAGTTTGTAATAATTTCATTACTTTACTCCCTTAGCTTTTGATTTCTTTTTTTTGCCAACGCTATAACTTCGTATTCCTATAATACCCTGAGGTCTCCATATCATCATTACAACAAGAATCAAACCAAATAAGATTTGTTTGAATTGTGGTGGAATTATACTTGAAAGACCGGTTAATTGAGGGAAATAACTAATTAATTGAATAATAAAAGCTCCTAATATTACTGCAGAGAAATTACCCATACCACCGAGAACAACCATACACAATACCATAATTGATACCATAAAGGTATAGGAATTAGGAGTAACAGAGAGAGCGAATACAGCTTGAAGAGAACCGGCAATACCAGCAACAGACGCTCCAATTGCAAAAGCCCAAACTTTATATTTGGTTACATTAATACCCATAGAGGCTGCTGCAATCTCATCATCTCTGATAGCTTGTAAAGCTCTACCCATTCTAGATCTACCTAATCTTTCAAATAAGTAATAGGAAATAGCAACTATTATAATTACCATGAATAAAAATGACCATTTTTCATAAGGGTTAATTGTAAATCCAAAAATTGTAGGCATTGGAATTCTTTGAATACCCATAGGACCACGAGTAAGACTATCCCAGTTATTTAAAACATTTCTAACAATCTCGCCAAACCCCAAAGTAGCTATAGCTAAATAGTCGCCCTTTAGTCTTAGAGTTGGTAAACCAATTAAAACTCCAAACATAGCCGCTAATAGTGCAGATACAGGTAAGGTAGCCCAAAAAGACCAACCTGAGGAAGTAGTTAAAATTGCTGTTGTATAGGCACCTATTGCAAAGAAACCTGCCTGACAAAGACTTAGCATACCGGTATAACCAGTAATTAAATTTTGTCCAATTGCCATCAAGGCATAAATACCACTATAAATTAAAATAAGTAAGAAAAAATTAACCATTACACCTTCTCCTTTACCACTTTACCAAGTAAACCTTGAGGGCGAACAAGTAGCACAATAATTAAAACACCGAAAGATATTGTATCTTTCATTGCTTGTGGAATACCAAAGAGAGCAACACCAAATGTTTCTAATAAACCTAAAGTAATACCACCTACCATAGCTCCACCTATATTTCCAATTCCTCCAACTACTGCAGCAACAAATGCTTTAAGACCTAACATCATACCCATAGTAGGATAACATTTAAAATCTAGAGCAATAAGCATACCACCGGTTGCAGCAAGGGCTGAACCAATAGCAAAGGTTAAACTAATTACAACATTAACATTAATACCCATAAGTCTTGCCGTATCTTGATCCAAACTAGTTGCTCGCATAGCCTTACCCATTCTTGATTTATCAACGAATATTTTTAAAGCTACCATCATCACTAGAGAAACAACTAATACAAGAACTTGGTGTGGTGTAATAACAACACCACCAATTTCAAAAGGAGTATTATCGAAGGGGTAATTTAATTTTCTACTTTGAGTACCCCAAGCCCAAGCAGCACTATTGGATAAAACAAAGGATACACCAATAGCTGAAAGGAGAGGTGCTAATCTAGATGCTTTTCTTAAAGGTTTATATGCAATTCTTTCAATTACAACACCTAAGGCAGCTGTAACAATCATTGAAATTATCATAGCTAGGAAGAATGCTATAAAAGTCCAAACACCTAAGGGTGCACTTCCTCTTAATGCATCGAAAGCAAATAATCCTATGTAAGCCCCAACCATAAGAACATCACCATGGGCAAAGTTAATAAATTTTAAAATTCCATAAACCATGGTGTACCCCAAAGCAATTAGAGCATAAACGCCCCCTAGGGTAAGTCCATTCATTAAATGTTGGAAAAATTCTGAAAGTGATCCCACGACGGGTCTCCTTTTTATATTATCTTATTATTTTTCTTTATTTTTCAAACTCAAAGCCGGCTATTAAAGCCGGCTAAAGTTTTATAAGCAGTTAATATTATTCTACTAATTCTAAATTACCGTCTATAACTTTATAAGAACCTAAATATTCAGGAGTAGTTCCGTTAACTCTGTAAACACCTTGATAAGCAATTAAGTCACCATTTTCAGCAAAGTTGATTAAACCACCAACGCCATCATAGTTTTTAGTTGCTAAAATTCCATCTCTAATAGCTTGTCTTGTAACTTTACCATTAGCAGCGGCATTTTTCATTGCATTAAGAATAATATTTGCCCCGTCATAAGCATTAATTGCAAATGAATCAGGTTGGACACCATATTCAGCATTATATTCTGCTACAAATTTATTGAAAGCTTCGCTTTCTTTTACTTTTGCAGGACCAACATAAACAACACCATCGGTATATGCACCAGCTAAGTTGTAAATATCAGGATTTGAGAAACCATCACATGATAAGAATGGAGCGCCAACTTTTAATTGAGCAGCTTGTTCTAGAATTTGTGCCATTTCTACTGTGTAGTTAGGAATATAAATTGCATCTGGACCTTCAGCTTTAATATTTGTCAATTGAGTTTTAAAGTCTTTGTCTCCAACCATACAGGTTTCAGCAGCAACAATTTTACCACCTAATGATTCAAATGTAGCACTCATGCTTTGGAACAAACCTTGTGAATAGTCATTTTTAGCATATAAAACAGCTAAGTTTCTATAGCCTAATACTTCATAGAAATAATGACCTGCTACTTCACCTTGTAGTCCATCAGATACAACAGTTCTGAATATCATATCACCAATATTGGTAATATCAGCATGTGTTGCTGAAGGAGTAATTAAAGGAAGACCAATATATTGACATCTATCAGCTACATTAAAAGTAGGACCTGTAAATACTGGGCCAACTAAAGCTAAGATATCATCAGACTCAGCTAATTTTTCAATACTTGAACTAGCTTTTTCAACATTACCTTCTGAATCTTCTGTAATTAAAGTTACAGGAGTTCCATTTATACCACCAGCTGCATTGAATTTATCAACTGCTAATTTTGCACTGTTATTACATAAAATACCATAGTTAGCATTATCACCAGTCATTGGTCCAATAAAACCTACATTATATTCTTGATTTTTAGTTGAGGTTGCACTTTCACTTTCGCCACCTGCAAAAACAGTTGTTACACTAATTGATACAATAACCAATAATGCTAATAAAATTTTTTTCATTTTTTTCTTATACTAAGGGAACCTTAGTTTTCCTCCTATAATGTGTGTGTAACAAAATTTTAATAAATATTGTTGAATTATATATACAATAAACTGCATAAAAATTCAACTTATTTTCACACAAATAGTTAAAAATATCAAAATTACCTAATTATCATATACATTTCAAATAAATATTATACAAAATTAGGAATTATGAGTATTAATGTTTTACTAAAGTTAAATATGCATTTTTTTGTATTTCACTAATAATTTACTTGTAAAATCAACTTTATTATTAATTTATCAAATTTTTATCACACCATCATTATCTTAAATACTTTAGTAAAAGGTGTTAACAACATAGTTGATTTCTATT
>CAZJGS010000016.1:0-29011 GCA_964545735.1 uncultured Spirochaetaceae bacterium | reverse complement strand
TGAAATGTTTTTTTTATTTAATTACTTACAGATTCCGGTTTATATAAAAATTAAAAAATAAAATAGATTATTAAAAGCAAATAAAAATTTATTGATATTAACTAAGTGAATAAGTTGTATTTTGTTAAATCGTTTCTTTATAAGCACTTGAGATAAATATTAAATATTTGTTATTTATTATAAATAACTTTTGACATAACTTGCAAAATATTATATAATATAATTATATTAAAGGAAATTAAGAAAAACAAAAAAACTGAGGCATATTATGGATTTCAACCAGGCTTGTACTAATTACCCATCAATTATTTTATTGATAGATCCAGTATCGAGCAAAATTGTAGGAGCAAATAAAAAAGCATCACAAACATATGGATATTCAATTGATAAACTATGTACTATGAATATTAGTGATATTAATATATTAAACTCCGAACAAATAAAACAAGAAATGGAAATTGCAAAGAGTGAAAATAGAAATTATTTCCATTTCCCTCACAAAACTTTTGATGGAACTATCATTGAAATGGAAGTCATAAGTTTTCCAACTGTAATAAATGATCAAATAATATTATTTTCGACAATTGAGCCTTGTGAAAATAGCTCCCATTTTAATATGTTTGATTTCAAATATTTTGATAATACAAGAGATTCTATTATCATTTTAGATCAATCAATGAGGGTTATTAATTTTAATAAAAAGTTTGGAAAAATTTTTAACACTTCATCCAAAAACATTTTTGGAAAAAAAATAATAGAAATTACTAAAACTGATGAAATAAAAAATATTACAAATTTTTGTAATATACTTAATTCTGGAAATGTTGCCGAAATAGATATTAGTTTTAATAATCCTGATAAAAATAATAAATATTTCAACATATTAGGTTTTCCAACATTTTTTAGAGACAACTTTTTTGGTGCTGTTATTTTTTTCAGAAATAAAACCGAAGAAGCAATTAAAGAAATTAATAAAACCAACCCATATAAAGAAGCTTTGGTAAAAGCGGAAATGTATAGAAATCAAAAAGATCAATTCTTTTTTAGAATGAGCCATAACATGAAAACACCTCTTACAGCAATTAAGGCGTTTAGTGAATTTGGGCAAGTTGAAAAAGATTCTACTAAATTAAATAATTATTTTAAGCAGATAAATCAAAGTGCAGACTATTTACTAAGACTTGTAAATGATATTTTAACTATGAATAAAATCCAATCCACATCAATTAAACTTACAAATAAACCACTTTGCAAAACAACTCTATTAAAAAATATTTTAGATATAGTAAATGTTACTGCAGCTGAAAAGAATATCAAAATAATAACAAATTTTGATGAAAAGATGTGGCCTTACCACAGTTTCGATATAATTAGATTGCAACAAATATATTTGAATATTCTTGGCAATGCAATTAAATATTCACATGAAAATTCAACAATTGTCTGGAATAAATATTATTTAAAAGATGCAAATGGTAATCATTATTTTAGAAATGAAATTATTGATAAGGGCGTAGGTATGTCTAAAGAATTTGTAGATATTATGTTTGAGTCCTACGCACAAGAGCCAAATGAATTGTCCCCCATTACTGAGGGAAGTGGTCTAGGCTTGACTATTACCAAAAATGTAATAGATTTACTCGATGGTAGAATTTGGTGTGATAGTGAATTGAATAATGGCACTACTATGTATTTTGAAATCCCTGCAAATGAAATAAGTGAAGAAGAATATCTTAACTACAAAACTGTAAAAGAAAATTCAAAAAAACTTGAAGATAAAAAAGTTCTTATTTGTGAAGATAATCCTATTAATATTAAAATAATTGAAAAAATCCTTAATTCCTTTGGTCTTGTTACAGAAATAGCACCAAATGGCCTTATAGGAGTAGAGAAAGTTAAAAAAAATTCTTATTTTGCAGTTATAATGGACATACAAATGCCAGTTATGGATGGAATTGAAAGTGCTAAAGCAATACGGAAATTTAATACAAAAATACCAATTATTGCCTTGTCTGCTAATTCAGACAAAATAGATATAAAAAATTGCAAAGCCGCGGGAATGAATGAACATATTGCTAAACCAATAGATCAACAAAGTTTATTTTCTACTTTACTAAAGTTTGTTTGATATTTATTTCAAAATTATTGATTAGTATAAGTGAAACCCTAATTTTCGTGGTTTAAAATTAGCAGGTTTCACTTTTTTCCCATTTTTACTAATTCTTAAATTTAATATTTATCTATATATATAGAAAGTAAATTCAAAATGAAAACAACACGAGTAATCTTTATTTTCACTTAAAGCTAACACCAAGCGACCAAACTTTTGACAATCGAGGTAGGTAATAACACACTTATTCATGATAAGAATATACTTTATACAACTTATTTATTATTTTTATCTTTAAGTTTATTCGAATATTTGCGATTATACTATTAAAACCAAGTTTTATTTATAAAGTGAGATTTAAGGAATTAGCATGGCAAATACATTTATTGATATAATCCACGAAATGGGAAATTTTACCAATTTAGAAAAAAATTTAAATCACTATACTACAAGAAATTACAGACTTGATAGAATGGAAAAACTTCTTCTTTTTTTTGATAATCCTGAAAAAGATTATAAAACAATCCATGTGGCAGGAAGTAAAGGTAAAGGCTCAACCAGTAAATTTATTGCTGTGGGTTTAAAATCATTTGGCTATAAAGTTGGAATTTATGCCTCTCCTCACTTGTTGGATTATAGAGAGAGATTTACAATTTGTGGTGACTTTTTCAGTAATGATGTATTAATAAGCGTTGGTTTATACATTTTAAATAAAGTAAAAGACTTTAAATTTATTGATGAATGGGGTGAAACAAAGCCTACAACCTTTGAATTATTTACTCTCTTTGGGTTTATGCTTTTTTCCAAAAGTAATTGTGATTATGCAGTAATTGAAACAGGCTTAGGCGGTAGACTTGATGCTACAAACACAATAAACCCTATTTTAAGTGTTATTTGCCCTATTGAATTAGAACATGTTCTTATTCTTGGCGATACTATTGAAAAAATTGCTATTGAAAAATCTAAAATAATTAAGCCAAATACTCCTGTTGTTGCAGCTACTTTAAAAGATGAAGCTAGAATGGTAATGATAAAGGAAGCTGAATTAAACAATAGCCCATTAACACTATTGGAGAGTAAAGTAAAAAGTATCGAGAGTAATACTACAAAAGCCTATGAAGATACTAAAATTACTTGGGTTGATAATTCTATAAATAATTTAAAACTACAACTTAAAGGTTCTGTTATGGCACAAAATGCAGCTTTAGCAATTTTAGCTTTAAAAACGCTTAATTATTATAGTGAAGAAATGATAACATCTATAAATAAAGCTACACTTGATGGAAGATTCCAACTATTAGATACTAAACCAGATTTATATATTGATGCAGCTCATACTAAAATTTCTATAAGTTCTTTAATATCATCAATCAAGCAAATAGAAGAGCGAAAAAAATGTACTTTAATATTTGGATCCTTAATAGATAAAGACCATAAGTCAATTGCTCCTATATTATTAGATAATTTTGACAACATTATTATAAGTCGCCCTGGTACTTTTAAAAAGAGTGATACCACAGCACTTTATAATTTATTCCAAAACTTAAATACGAATAGTAATATTGAAATGTTGATAGATTCAGATAAGGCACTAGAGAGAGCTTATGAATTAACCCCGGTGGATGGTTGTATTTTAGTTTGCGGCTCATTTTATCTGGCAAGTGAAATAGCACTTGCACTAAGGAGATACAAAGCATGTCATTAAATTGGAAAGAACTTGAATTAATTGTAAGCGAACTGCCTTTGGTTAATTCAAGAATTCAAAAAGTTATCCAACATGACTTTCATAGCCTTTCTTGGAATTTATATAGTAGCGGTGATAAAGCTTGGACTTTATATACTGAAATTAACACTCCCTATGCAAGAGTTCATATGAAAAACAAGTTGAGCGCTCCCCCACAACTAGAAAAAACAAAAAAACTTCAACGCTTTGTTCAATTTTGTAGAGCAAATGTTGAAGGAGCTAAAATTATTGAAAGTCAGTGTATCTTTGGTGAGAGAGTATTAAAACTTAAGTTAAGAAAAAAAGATGTCGAGTTTTATATATATTTTAGATTATATAGTGGACCTGCTGCTAATATAATTATTGTAGATGATAATAATAAAATTCTTGATATACTATACAGACGACCAAAAAGAAATGAAATAACAAACCAAATTCTAGAGCCTATATTACCCAAAGAAGATAATCATAAATTTAATGTAAGAGAGAGAGATTTGTCTATTTCTTTTAATCGGCAGATAGAAAATGAATATGGTCAAATAAGTACTGATTTTACACTAGAGCAAGCTATTAATAAGGTAGAATCTCTTAGAGACAGTCGACTGAAAAAATTAGAAGGCACTGTAACCTCCCTGCTCAAGAGAGTACATAAAACTAATAATTATGAAGATATAAAACAACAAGCTGACTTGCTATCAGCAAATCTTTATCAAGTCAAAAACAATAGTGAAAGTATTACACTAACCTCCTGGGTAGATAATTCAGAGGTTACTCTAAAACTCGATACAAAGCTTAAAAAAGAAGAAAATCTTAATGCATATTATGAAAAATATCATAAAGCAAAAGGCTCTAATAAAAATGCTATAGAGCAATATGAAATAGCTAAAGAAGAGTATGATAATATAAAAGATTATTTTAAAAAAATACTCACCCTGAGTGATAATGAGCAAAAAGATATCAAGCGACTTAAAAAAGCACTTGAGAGTCAAAGCAGTACACAGACAAAAGACAATCAACAAATTGGTCTAACCTTTGACAGTGGTAAATTCTTAATTTTAGTTGGTCGAAATGCTAAAGAAAATGATATGCTACTTCGGAAAAAAGTTAAGGGCAATGATTATTGGCTCCATACAAGAGATTATAGTGGGGGCTACGTTTTTATTAAATTTATAAGAAATAAAAGTGTTCCCTTAGATGTATTGCTTGATGCTGCAAATTTAGCGTTTTTCTTTTCTAAAGCAAGAGGTCATAAAACTTGTGATTTGTATTATACTCAGGTTAAATATTTAAGAAGAGCTAAAAATGGACCTCTTGGCCTAGTTTTACCTACACAAGAAAAAAATCTTAATATCAAATATGATGATAAAAGACTTAATAGACTTTTAAAAGGTAACGATTCTATATAAAGTTAGAAATTAATGGAGTTTAACCGTAAATGAGAAAACAGAAAAAAATAGAAATCACAACTCATCACGATATATTTTATCCTAGTGATAAAAATGAAATTTCAAAGATGATAATAGAATGTGAAAAGAAATATAAGGCAAAAGATAAAACAGATTCTAAAGTTTTTATTGTACCACATGCAAGTTATCAGTTTATATTAGGACTACTTGTAAATATATTTACCTCAGTCAAAGATGATTTTGATAAAATATTAATTGTAGCACCAAGTCATTTAAAGCAGATTGATGTTAATTCGAATATAAATTTATTTGCTCCAACATACGAGGCCATAAAAACACCTCTTGGGCTCTTACAGTTTAACAAAGATGTTATAGATAGCCATTTTAAAGAAAATATGAACAATGATACTTATTTTGAAGAAGAGTCTTCTTTTGAGCAGCTATATATATTAGTTCAACATTATTTTGAAAATAAAAAAGTTATTCCAATTTGTGCTGTTATTGAAAACTCAAAACAAAGTAAAGATTTTAGTAGTATTTTAAATACTATCATCGATGAAAAAACTCTTATTTTTATAAGCGCTAATGCTTGCTCTTATCAAAAATCTAATTTAGCTTATAAAAAAACAAGTGAATTCATAAATGCACTAACAACAAATACAAAACTGCTTCAACTACAAAAGAAAAACATAATAGACAGTTGCGGTTGTGGTATAATTGATTCAATTATCAAAACTAAATTGTACAAAGATAGAGGATGGAATATTGAATTAACGGAAATAGAAAATAATATTTCAAAAAATCTAGTTCAATTAAATACAACAAATAAATGTGTTTATCATATCACTGCCTCAATAAAGGAAAATTAATGTTTACAAATCAAGATATTATCAATATAGAAATTGAAAATAAGAAATATACTGCAATAGCATTTAATGCTCAAAGCTGTCAACTTCCGTCTTTTTTACTGCAAGGTGAAAAAAAACCGGGGTTTTTATTTAAAGATGGCAAGTTAAATCCCTGGTACTGGAAAGGCTTTGCAAATTATAATAATCAAAAATGTCTTTATTTTGATCAAATAGATATATATCCATTATCACAACTCGCCTCTAGTTTAAGGAATAAAGCACCAAAACTTATTGTTAATTTAGCAAAAGCTCTTTGTTTATGCGATAAAAAATTCCTTGATTTACAAAGTGGAGTTATTAGTGCCTCTAGAATCTTTTTTACAAGTGATGATGATGTTTTAATTTTGCCCACAACTTTAGGTGATATCTTTTCAGCTACGTCTAATGAAGTAATCAGGTTTTCAAATACAAATAGCTTTGTTCATGCAAATATACTTCCTTCTTTCACCCTAATTGATCAAATGACTCAACTACTCTATTACTCAATTACATCAATAAAGCCTTTTGAGTTTGATGCTGTTAGAACAAATAATTACACCGCTTTAGATTTATTATTACTGGTAAAAACATACAATATTAATATTGACAATGATTTAGTCGATAAGATTAATAAAATATTACATCTAAAATTAAACAAAACTCGTGATATTTCTTCTAATTATGAACCTCAAATAGCCTTAAAATGGTTTGTAGAGAGATTTGAAAGTTTAGAGTGGAATTTAGAAGCTAAAGAAGATTCTCAAATTGGTATTGAAGATTTGTCTAAAATTGAAATAATATCACCCACTATTGAAAAACTTCAAATAAAAGAAAAAAGAATTATTTTTTGGAGAAAAAGAGGAGCACTTATAATTATCTCTACAATATCTGCTGTTCTTGTTTTAAGCTTTATAGGATCTAGGATAAATGAAGCACTCAAACCTCCATATACAGCAGGTTTAACACAAATGGGTGTTATCGATGCATATTATGAAGCTCAAACTAATCTTGATGTGCAAAATCTTGAAGCAAGTTTTATGAGAGGTGTGAAATCCCCTGTCGCCAATGAGATAACCACACTTTTTGTAACAAGACAAACTAGAATGGCTTATGAAAAAATTGATTCAATAATTAAACCACAAGCCTGGGTTGAAGAATCTATGCCTCCAATTGAAGACAGAAGAATAATTTATGGAATAAATGATGTTAGAATAGAAAGCATCAAAAACAATCAATTTATTGCCACAAGTATTTTTTACTCTCCCTACTCATTAGACAAAAATGAAGAAGTTGGAGAAGTTATAGAGCAAGGTATATTTAAGTGTTACCGATTCGAGCAAAAACAAGTATTTTCCTTTGAATATAATGATAGGGGTTGGTTCCAAATAAGTGATATTCATACTACAGAAATGAAATATGTCGATACTCTACTAGTTCCAACTTATTTTTCAAATGATGTTTCTTACGATATAAATACGGATGAGAGAAAAACCACCTCGATAGTGGAAGATAAATATAAGAACAAAAGTTTTCTTTAAAATAAAAAATTAATATATCAATGAGCGAATATTAGGTTAATCCTTTTATTCGTTTTTTTATATTATTTTTAGAGCAAAAACATCCACTCAGAGTAATCTGAGTGGTATTTTAAAAGGAGGTTTATATATAGTTATTAGGAAAATCTTTTAAAGGAAATTTAATATATTGTTTTTCCTAATTACATTAATAAGATATATTAACATGCAACTTATATTAATAGGTATTCAAATTATTTTAACAATATTTATAAATTTAATAATTATTTGTTTAAAGTTTCTATTAACAAGTAATTAAGTTCAATATTTAAATTGTAACTTATAGCATAGATACAAATGATAAACTATTTTATATAATTGCCAATTAAAGAAATAATTTCATCTTCCTTTTCAGCATGCTTCCAAACAACATTTTCAAAGGATTTAAAAAAAGTATATTGTCTTTTTGCATATTTTTTAGAGTTAAAGACTATCAACTCACCAATTTGAGATAAAGTTAATTCCCCAGTCTTCATAGCTATAAAAAACTCTTTATAACCGATGCCCTGCATACCAGGCCAACTCTCTTGTGCATTATTTTTTACAAGATCTTTAATTTCATCTAATAAGCCAGCTTCTAGCATAAGGGTGAAACGAAGTTTTAATCTGGCTATCATCTCCTCTTTTTCTCTGTAAAGACCAATAATTAGTGGATCCATATTGTTTCTATAAGTTGTTGGCAAATCAAAAGAAGACAAGGGTTTATTACAAGTATAAAAAACCTCTAATGCACGGCTTATCCTATATTTATCATTTATATTAATTCTATTAGCTGTTACAGGATCTACTTGTTTTAAAAGGTTATAAGCAAAGACAAGAGAATTGTCATTTATTATTTTTTCAACCTTCTCTCTTATTTTAGGATCTGAGGGAGGTGCATCAGAGAGACCATACAAGAAATGTTTAAAGTAGAAGGCTGTACCACCGCTTATCACAGGAATCTTATTTTCACTATGAATTTTATGCACAGCTTTATCCGCCTCTTGTATAAACTTAGCAACAGAGAATTGTTCTGTAGGATCTAATATGTCTATCAAATGGTGGTCGATTTTATCTAAAATTTCTTTACTTACTTTAGCCGATCCTATATCAAGGCCTTTGTAGACTTGAATTGAATCGGCATTTATTACGGAAAATTTATCGCTATCTAATTTTGATAAAAGCTGGGTTTTCCCCACACTTGTAGGACCGAATAGAAAAACGATCTTTTTGAAGGGATTACTATTCTGTTTCTTCAGGTTTAGTATATTTGATTTGACCATTTAGGGCTCTATAGAGAACTTCACTAACGATTTTACCATTATTTTCTTCGATTTCTCTACCACCACAACCTGGATTACTTAAGATATCTGCTTCTTTAATAGCAACACAAGTAATTTCATAAATATTATCTTTAAAATCGATTAAAGCATCTAATGGAATTTTATTAGCCATAATGGCTCCTTTTTTCATTTTTTCATTTTTTAGAAATATAAAATCTTTCTAATTATAACTACATCATTATACAGAAAACCTAGCAAAATGTATAGTCCTTAGTATATAAAATTATTATTACTAACGACTTACAGTTTCACTTACTTTTTCTATAATCAAGGTAGCAATATCTTCTGGTTTTTTATTTTCAGTATTGATTATTAAATCAGCAAAATTATAATTATCATTATCTAAAGAATAGATTCTTTTGTAGCGATTAGTATCATTTTCATCACGCATTTGAGTTTCTTCTAAGCGTTTATTATAATCTCCACCTTCTCTCGTAAATACTCTACTAGCTCTCTCATTAGCACTGGCATAAAGGTATACTTTTAAATCAGCTGTTTTAAGCTTCCATATTGCAAGTCTTGAACCTAGTACACAGTTTTCTTCAGCTAAAGCCATTCTAACTTGTCTATCATCCAATTCTCTATCAATAGAATCATCATTTTCAGCCATTTTACAAAACTGCCAAAATTCAATGTTCTTTTCTTTAGCTAAATTTCTAAAAGTAAAATTAATTAATTTAAAATTTAATTTTTCTGCTACTAAAGTTGAAACTGTTGTATTACCACAGCCGCTTTTTCCACTAATTGCTATTCTCATTATTTTCTCTTACCTACTCTATATTTCTAACTTGTTCTCTGATATTTTCTAAATTGTCTTTCATTCTTACTACTTCTAAAGTAAGTTCAGCAATTTGACTTTTTGATCCTATGGTATTTATTTCACGATTTATTTCTTGGCATAAAAAGTCAATTCTCTTTCCAATAGGATTAGTTGAATCAATCAATCTGTCAAATTCTTCTAAATGAGCACCTAATCTTTGTATTTCTTCATTTATTGAAAGTTTTACTAACATAATAGCTACTTCTTGCAAGACCCTATTTTCATCATAGTTTTGATCTTCTAACATATCATTTATTCTTTCAATCAAATGAGTTTTAACTAAAGCCTCTATGTCATCAGCTCTAGAATCGACAACTTTTAAACTATTTTTAATTTTTAATTTGGATTGCTTTAAATCTAAATAAGTAGATTGACCTTCTCTCTCTTTGCTCGCGTTAAACTGAACTAAAGCCTGGTCCAATAAATCAAATAAAGGTACTTCAAACTTTTTATTATCACTATCTTTTATACTTGTAAGAGCTCCATCAATAGTAAGAAAATCACTTAGCTTAGGAGTGACATTCGCCTTAGTAATATCTCCTATTGTAGAGAAAGCTATCATATATTGTTTTATTATATCTTCATCGACCACAACTTTTACATCATTTTTAAATTGTCTGATTCTAACTGATACTTCTACTCTTCCTCTATTTGCTACTTGTTTTATTTTACTATCTATATCAGCTTCATAAGCGGACAAATAATATGGAATATTATGTACAATATCCAAATATCTATTATTTACACTCTTAATTTCAACCTGCATTTGCATTTCATTGTTTAAGGTTTCAGCACATCCATAACCAGTCATACTTTTCATAAATCTTTATCACCTTTTATTTGTTTAATTATTTGTCTATACAAATTATCATTATTAGAAGCCCCTAGGCTAATAACTATATCACCCTCTTCTACCATTGAAGCGGCAACAGAAGGAGTCTCACTATCACTATCAACATAAATGGCTGCACCCAATCTAACTTTATAGCTTTTAAGCAATTTCTTGTTCAAATCTCGTACCAGGCGTTTAGCTAAATCTTGTGGCTCTTCATCCATTCTAGCACTTGCAAAGGTTTTTGTAATTACCAGTTTATCAAAAAGTAAAAAAACATGTAAAAAATCTTCATACAAGGCTTTTGTTCTACTAGCTGTATGAGCACTAAAAATAGCAAAGAGTTTTCTTCCTGGATACCTAGCTTTTAACTCTGTAATCAAAGAATATATTTCTTTGGGATGGTGAGCATAATCATCTATATAAACTACATTATTATTTATTGCTTTTAATTCAAGTCTTCCTTTGACTCCTGGAAAAGTCTCTAAAGCCTTTAAAGATATTCTAAAAAGTGTTGTAAATATTTCATCGAGAATAATATCCTCATTATCTAAATATAGATTAACACTCTTTGTATCTAATAACATACAAGTAGAAAGAATAGCAGCTCCAACAATATCATCTAGTATAGCTCTATCATTGTAGGCAAAATCAAAGTATTCATTTCTGGTTAATTTTATTTTATATTTATTGGTATAGGAATCTCTCTCAATTCTGAATTGAGAATTATCATTAAAGCCAAAGGTGATTATATTTAAATCATCTCTTAATGATTTAATTGTTGATAAATTTGCTCTAATATTTCTATCATCGACATTAAGAATCAAAAAAGCAGCCGGTTTTAAATTTATTATAAAATCTAAAAAACTTTTTATAACACTATTTAAATCAGTAAAATAATCACTATGATCAAAATCTATTGAGGTTATAATAGCCCCATTTAAAGAATACTTTAAAAAATGGTCCCTATATTCACAAGCTTCTATTAATAAACTCTCATTTCCTTGATAGGTAAATGAGGGAGAATCTATTAAAGAGGATCCATAAATTGAATAAAAGGGAAAGTCTTTTCTATTTTTATAGCTAAGAGCATAGGTAGTAGCTGCAGCTGTTGTAGTTTTGCCGTGAGTACCACTTACTCCATAAGAATTGGATAGTTTAGTCAAATAGGCCAAATAATCATTATAACTAATTGTAGGGTAAATTTCTTTTAATTCTATTACCAGTTTATGCTTTTCATAAGCACTTGAATAAATAACCCTATCAATTTTTATATCAATATTCGCTACAGAAAATCCTTCAAATATTTTAATATTTGATTGGATCAACTTTTCTTGAGGTTGAAAATACTCACACTTATCAATACCAAAAACAAGGTTTCCTTGTTGTTTTAGTATTAAAGCTAGTGAGGACATCCCACTACCTTTAATACCTACAAATAAAATATTACTCACTTTTTATACCTATAGACAGAAAAAGACTGTCTTTTGACAGTCTCTTTCTCCAAATAAAAAGAATTATTTTGTATTCTTTTTATGTGCATTACAAGCTTTGCAAATCTTTACTTTTTTTTCGTCAATTGTGGTCTCATATAGTACTTTAATATTTGTTCTATTACAAATTGGGCATGTACCTTTTCCACAGTTTTGCTCTATACGGATGCCTGTTCCTCTATGTGCTTTGGACATAATTAACTCCTTGATAATCAATAACTAATCGTGATGATAGTACTTTGATGGCTATTGTGTCAAGGTTCAATTATAAACTAAATGTATCCGATACAATGTTTTTCTATTTTTTGTACTATTAATTGTATTTATTATTACCAAAGTGTATTGATTTGTACCTCTTTGAGAGTATAATCTTAATTATATGAATCTTATAAGAAGGTGATTTTGAGATCAAAAGGTTATAAAACAAAAAATAGACAATACATTATTGAAACACTATCTAATAATATTCACACAACTTTAAGTGCTGATGATATTTTTGACAAATTAATAGAAAACAATCACTCTATGAATATTACAACTATTTATAGAAATTTGGAAAAATTAAGTACTAAAAATATTTTATTAAAATTTCCATCAGCAGATGGGAACAAAACTTTTTATCAACTAAAACGTCATGATTTTAATCATGAAGAACACCTGCATTTGCAATGCACTAATTGTGGTAAGGTTATTCATCTTGATTGTGATTTTATGCAAAGCTTTGTTGAACATGTAAAAAAAGACCATAGTTTTGATTTAACTTGTGGAAATTCTATATTATTTGGCTTGTGTGAAAACTGTAGATTAGAAAAGAATAAACTTTGTTAAAGGTAAAAAAAGAATATTCAGGTAATTAACCCTATTTTTATTATTGAGATTCAATTGACACCTTTATAATTTTTTATTATTCTAAATTTGCAAGTAAGTTGCAAATTCAGAGGTAATTAAATGAAAAAAATTATATATATATTATTAATCTTAACTATTATATCGCCAATATTTGCTAATGGCCAAAATGAAACAAATATAAAAAGTGAAAAACCAACCATAGCTGTATCTATAGTTCCTCAAGCTGCCTTTGTAAAAAAGATAGCAAAAGATAAAGTAAATATAATAACCCTTATACCACAGGGATCTTCTCCTGAAAATTATGAACCCAAGCCCAAGCAAAGAATGGAATTTGAAAAGGCTGATATTTATTTTTCTATTGGTGTTCAAAGTGAAGAATTTTCTATTTTACCAATGGTGGGCAAAAATACTAAAGTTGTAGATTTATCAAAAATGATTGAAAGCTCATATCCATCTCTTTACATAGGTGGTAGCAGAGACCCCCATATTTGGCTAAGTCCTAAAAGAGTAATACTAATGATTGATATTATTGAAAAAGAATTAAGTCTAATAGATAAAAACAATACTTCTTTTTACAAAGAGAATGCTCAATCTTACAAAAAAGAAATATTAACTGCTATACAAAAGATAGAAAAGTCTCTCTCTTCTCTAGAAAATAGAACCTTTTTAGTATTTCACCCTGCTTTTAATTATTTTGCTCAAGACTTTGATTTACAAATGCTCTCAATTGAAGAAGAAGGAAAAGAGGTCACTTTAAAATCCTTAATTGAAAAAATTGATAAGGCCAAATCCTTTGGTATTAAAAATATATATTATCAAGCTGAAATATCAGCTGAGCAAAGTATAGCTTTTAGCAAAGAGCTTGGTGGAAAAGCTATTTTATTAGACCCTTTAAGCTCTAATTACGTTGAAAACCTAGAAATTATGGCCGAAACTTTAAAGGAAAATTTATAATGGATTATGCACTAGAGGTAGAAAATTTATCAGTTAAATATGATAACAACTATGCTTTAAAAAATATTACTATGAGTATTAAAGAAGGTGATTATCTTGGGATAATTGGCCCCAATGGTGGTGGTAAAACTACTTTGTTAAAGGCTATTTTAAATTTGATTGATCACAATTGTACCAAAATAAACTTTTTTGGTAAAAATTTTAGTGAAACTCAACAACTAATTTCTTACGTTCCCCAAATTTCTAAAGTTGATAGAACTTACCCAATTAGTGTTATTGAAGTAGTTCTTGGATCAAAGTTAAAAAAATCTTTAAACCCCTTTTACAGATATACCAAGCAAGATAGAGAAAACGCTCTAGAGTCTCTTAATATGGTTGGGATTAAACATTTAGCCTCTAGACAAATACAAAAGCTCTCTGGAGGGGAATTTCAACGCTTATTGATTGCTAGAGCTATTGCCGTCTCTCCCAAACTATTATTACTAGATGAGCCTACTGCTAATGTAGACCCCGCTTCGAGAAATATAATTTATGATTTGTTGGATAAATTAAACAATGAAGGTGTTACTATAATTATGGTAAGTCATGATACTATGGCAATCTCTTCTAAGGTAAAAAACATTGCCTGTATTAGTGAAGATTTGATTTATCATGGGGGACCTCAATTGTCACAAAATGTTATTGATAAGATGTATGGTTGTCCTATTGATTTACTAGCTCATGGAGTACCTCATAGAGTACTACCTCAGCACAAACATTAAGGAAAACCTCATGCTAAATATAATATTAAATTACCACTTTATTCAAAATGCTATAATTGCCTCTATTCTCTCTAGTATTGTTTGTGGAATTATTGGAACTATAATAATTGAAAAAAAACTTATACTAATGGGTGGAGGAATAGCACACACCGCTTATGGCGGTGTGGGTCTTAGTTATTTGCTCAATATAAACCCCCTTATTGGTGCTATGGGGTTTTCTCTAATTGCAGCTCTCGGTATTGGTAAAGTTAGAAAAACTAATATAAAGCATAGCGATGTTATTATTGCACTTTTCTGGTCGTTGGGGATGGCACTAGGAATTTTATTTATTTCCTTTATGGATGGATATCCCCCTGATATGAATTCATACCTTTTTGGAAACATATTAAGTGTTAGTAATTTTGATTTAATTGCTATGGGTGTATTAACTTTTATTGTTTTAGCTATTTTAAGCATATTTTTTGAAGATTGGAAAATATATTTATTTGATGAGGAAATGGCAAAAGTTAATGGTCTAAATACTACCTTCTTAGAATATACCCTACTAATATTAATAGCCCTTTCTGTCGTTATATTAATTAGAGTATCGGGTATTATAATGCTTATAGCACTATTGTGCGCTCCAAGTGCAACAGCCGCTTTGGTAAGTGAAAAACTAAACTCAAGAATGGGTATTTCTATTTTAATAGGATTGTTCAACTCTTTATTTGGCTTACTATTATCTTATACATTAGATATAGCATCAGGAGCTTCAATAGTTATATTGTCTGTTATTGTTTACGCTCTGGTTTATTTATTTAAAAAGAAAACCAGTATTAAAAACGGAAAATAGAATTAAGAGCGAGGGTAATTCCATTATCTAAATCTAAATACGATTTTATAGGAATAATCAGAGATGTCGATATTCCAAAATAATTTATATCATAAGCGAGTGCAAAGGTTGAAACACCTTTACTTCCATCAAATACAAATATCTTTGCTAAAGTTTCTTTTTGCTCATAATAACCAGCTCGAAGTGCTAAATAACTATCATTACCCAATTGTAATTTAAGTTCATTGCCGAATCTCAATTCCCTATTATCACTATCACCTATTTTTACTAAATCAAAAGAAGCTTTATATATTAAAGGATTTAACCGATTTTTCTCTGAATATTTATCGCTAATATAGGTAAAACCTACACTAAAATTCTTTATATAAGAGCTTAAATTATCACTAGATGAATTAAGCTCTAGATCAGATTCACTGAGAATTGCGAGAGTTAAATTGTCATAAATATTTAATCTTATTGCAAAGCCTAAAGTAAAAAATTCTGAGTCCCCTACAGGATAGTATTTCGATAATAATGTGTTTACCAAGTAATCAGGCAAAAAGAATAAATTAGCTCTTAATTCAAAGTTATTTCTTTGATTCGAGGAGCCACCTTTTATTCTCATACCAAAATCAAAGTTGCTTATTCTATATCCCCAATCTAGTTGAAGAGTAAATTTATTGTAGCCGGTATAGTGAAGAATTGAATCAGAATAACTTCTATCCTCAAGCGAACTATCAATATTCAAAGTTAAACCCAAATTGGTTCCAAAAACTTTAGCACCAAGACTTGTTGTTGGAAGCTGAAAAAAACCCAAGGGTGTATCAATAAGATTAGGAGTTAAAGTTTGCATAAGAGTAAAATAAGTAATAAGAGTGGGAGAATCTATGCCTCTACTAGCTAAGTTTGCAGGGTTAGTATCCCCACTTACATCAGCTAAGGAAGCCCCACCCATGCCTAAAGTATTTTGAGATATTAAAGTCGACTCAGCAAAAAGCGGTATAGAGAATAGTAAAATTATGCATAAACTTAAAATTAGTTTTTTCACTTTAACTCCCTCAAGGCTTTGGCTGCTTGATCTGGACAACTAGTGTCTTTATTATCACAAGTAAGTCCTTCTAACTTTGTAATTATCTCATCCATATTTCTACCAATACAAAGAGTTGATAATCCCTTAGCATTACCTTCACAGCCGTTGATAAATTCCAATTCTCTTATAATATCATATTCATCAACTGCTACTGTTATCTCTTTTGCACAAGTGCCTTTGGTTTTATATGTAATCTTTCTCATTTGTTTTTCTCATTTGTTTTTCTCATTTGTCTTTCTAAATCTTTATACTCTTTACTTTATCATAATAACATAAAGTAAAAAAATGAATTGCTTCAATAGACTTTAATTATACATTATTTTAATAATTATTGCAGATTATCTTTTACATGTGATATTCTCTATATATGAATAGCTTAGATTTAGATAAATATTTAATAAACAGTTACTATTTACAGTATCCTATAGATATTGATGTAACCTCTATCTCTTTTAATTCTAAACAAGTGAAAAATAAAGGTATCTTTGTTGCCATAAAAGGCTTTAGTGTTGATGGTAATTCTTATATAGCTGAAGCTATACAAAAGGGGGCCTCTTTAATTGTAAGTGATGTACTCCCTAATAAAAACTATGATGATGTTGGTTTTTTGATGGTAGACAATAGTAGAGTTGCTCTGTCTTCTCTTTCTCAAAAACTATACGATTTTCCTGATAAAAAATTAAAAATAATAGCAGTAACAGGAACAGATGGTAAAACCTCCACGGCTTTTATGACCTATCAACTTTTATTAAAAAATAACTATAGCGTTGGCTTAATTAGTACAACTAATATAGACACAGATAATCAACTAATAGCTTCCCCTTATAGACAGAGTACCCCAGATGCTAATATTCTATTTGCTCTTTTAGCTGATTGTGTTGATCATGGTAAAGAATATGTAGTATTAGAAGCCACATCTCATGGACTATCACCTACCTTCTCTCGCCTCTCAAATATTAAATTAGATGCCGCCATTATCACAACAATTACCCAAGAGCACTTGGATTTTCACAAAAGCACTCAAGCTTACATAGAATCCAAGTTAAATATAATAAAAATGTTAAAACCAAACGGTATTTTTATAACTACTAATAAAAACAACAAACTTGAAAGGTGCATCCAAAGAGCAAAACTGCTTAAAAAAGATTATCTCATAGTCGAAGATATTATTGCTTATACAATTAAAGAGGAAACTTCTCTTAAAGCTCTTACCATAAATATTGATAACAAAACCTACTCGACAAATATCACTCTACCTATATTTATATCAAATGCCCTATTAGCAATTCTTTGTACAAATAAAATCACCCATACACCCTTAGATACTTTATTCAAAAATCTATCTTCAATGCCACAAATAAAAGGTAGATTTAATATTATAGAAAATAATATTGGTAGATACATCATTGTTGATTTTGCTCACACCAGTGATTCTTTTTTAAAGGTATTTGAAAAATTAAAACAGATGAATAAAAGAATAATAGCTCTCTTCGGTAGTGGAGGAGATAGAGATACACTTAAGAGAAAACAAATGGGTGAAGTAGCAGCTACTTTTTGTGATATTATTATCTTAAGTGAAGAAGATCCTAGATTTGAAGATAACAATGTTATTATGAATAATATAGAAGAGGGAATTAATCAAATAAATAAGAATGTACAGACTTTTAAAATAGATAACAGAATAGAAGCCATTGCAAAAGCTTTAGAAATTAGTGAAATTGATGACATTTTAATCTTTTTAGGCAAGGGACATGAATCTACAATAGAAAGATGTGGTATAAAATATCCCTTTGATGAGATTAAAACTATAAATGAGGTTATAAGAAGATTATATGGAAACAATAAATAATAAATTTTTTAAAGATAAAACTATTGCCCTTTTTTATGGGGGAAGATCTCCTGAGCATGAGGTATCAATAGAGAGTACAAAAACCATATATCCCATTTTACAAAACCTTTTTAATAAAGTTTATTTAATTGGGGTAACAAAGCAAGGTTATTACCACTTTCAAAACTTAAATACTGATTTTTCAATAAATATAGAGTTTGAAATTCAAGATTCAATTAAACTTGGAAATGAATTAAATTTTATACCTGCAAGAGGAATCTTCTTACATTCAAATAAGATAAATATAGATTTAGCTTTTATACTAATTCATGGAAATGAGGGAGAAGATGGGAAACTCCAAGGTCTACTCGATATTATGGATATAAAATATACAGGAGTTAACGCTACAAGCAGTGGAATTTGTATGTATAAGAGTTTAGCTAATTTTATATTAAAATCAAATAATATCAATACAATTAATACATTAGTTTTATGTAAAAATGATACTGTTTTACCTTTAAGAAAAATACAAGAAATACTTGGCACTTCTCTTTTTATTAAAAGTGAAACCACAGGTAGCTCTGTTGGAATAACAGCTTTAGAGACTCCTACACAGTTATCATTAAGTAGGGCTATTGAAAATGGTTTTAAATATAGTGAGAGAGTATTAATTCAACCTTTTTTAAAAGATATACAAGAAATGGAAGTGGCTATCTTAGAAACTATAGACCAAAAGATAATAGCAGGAGGACCTGGATTAGTATTAAAGTCAAATATGAGTGATGTACTCTCCTATGAGAAAAAATATGGGAAATATGATATTGCAACTATGGATACAACTCTTATAAAGAATGAAATACTAAAAAAAGAGTTGAGAAATCAAGCTATAAAAATATTTAAGATTTTAAATTTATCAGGCTTTTGTAGAATTGACTTCTTTTATAAGGATAAAACTATTTATTTTAATGAGATAAATACAATACCAGGGCTAACTAATAAATCCCACTACCCTATATTAATAAAAAGTGCAGGTTACACGTTAGATACAGCAATATATGAAATATGTAGGAAAAGCTATGAGGAAAAACTATAATGAATAAAGTCTTTTTTCATGTGGATTTGGATGCATTTTTTGCAGCCGTTGAAATACTAGATGATCCAACTCTAAGTGATAAGCCTGTTATCATTGGTGGCAAGGGTAAAAGAGGTGTGGCCTCTACTTGTAACTATATTGCAAGAGGTTATGGAGTTCACTCCGCAATGCCCATGCACAGGGCTATGCAACTTTGCCCTCAGGCTGTTGTTATAAAAGGTCGGCACTCTAGATACTCAGAAAAAAGCAAACAAGTAATGGCTGTTTTTAATGACTTCTCCCCTATTGTTCAACAAGTTTCTATTGATGAAGCTTTTTTAGATATGAGTGGGACAGAAAAACTATTTGGTCATCCCTATCAAGTTGCTCAAAAACTAAAAGACACAATAAAACAAAAAACAGGTCTTACTATCAGTGTTGGAATAGGTCCCTCTAAACTTATTGCTAAATTAGCTAGTGATTACAACAAACCTGATGGTCTTTGCATTGTAGATGAGGATAGGATAATTGAATTTATTGATGCTGTGGGGCTGAAAAAACTTTGGGGAGTTGGAAAGGTTACTCAAAAACTCCTTGCTAAAAAAAATATTAAAACTACCGAGCAGCTTAGATCCTATAGTAAGGATTATTTGAAAAAATCATTTAAAGAGGCTATGGGAGAATACCTTTTTCAAGTATGCAGGGGCTTGGACCCTGGTATTTATACAGGAGTAGCCAAAAGTCATTCTATTTCTACAGAGCGTACTTTTTCAGATGATATAGCAGATATTAATATATTAGATACTTATATATTAGAGATGAGTCATGAAATACTATTTAGGTCCCTCAAAGAAAAACAAATGGCCAGAGTCGTTGCTATCAAAATTAGATATAGTGACTTTAGTACTGTTAGTGCTCAGTGTACTCCAAGTGAGCCCATATACTCAGCAGAACAGGTATATGAATATGCTCTATCTTTGTTCAACAAAAAATGGAAAAAACTACCTATTAGATTAATTGGAGTTGGCCTTTATCAAACCTATAGTGGAGAGTCTCCTTATCAAGAAGATCTTTTTGATGAAGACAATAAAAAAAGAAGAACACTTGAAAAAGTTGCATTAGAGTTAAAAACTAGTGGTCAACATTTAACAAAAGCTACTTTATTAAATAAGAGTATTAAAAATATTAACAATACTGATGATTAAAATAAAAATACGGCTGTAACAAGAATTGAGACAATAATTCTATACCAGCCAAAAGCAGAAAAGTCATGGTTTCTCACGTAGTTGATTAAAGCCTTTATTACAAACATGGAAACAATAAAAGAGACTAATGTTCCAACAAATAAAACAACAAATTCAAGCTCTGTATAATTGTACCCCAATTTCATTAACTTTAATAAGGAAGCACCAAACATAACAGGAATTGCCATAAAAAATGAAAACTTTGCAGCAACTTCTCGACTTATTCCAATAATCAATCCACCTAAAATGGTAGAGCCAGATCTACTTGTTCCAGGAACTAAGGCAAGAGTTTGAAAAAATCCCATCTTTAGTGCATCAGTATAAGATAAATCTTTAATATCTGTGACTCTAACTACTTTATTTTTATTGTTTTTTTCTAAAATTACATATATAAGTCCGTAAACGAACAACATAAGGGCAATAACTTGCCAGGTGGATAACACTTCATCTATTAAATCATCAAGTAATAAACCAAGAATAAAAGCTGGGATGGTAGCAACTATAACTTTAAGCCATAGAATATAACTGTCTTTTTTTTCTTGTTTAGACTTTTTAATTGCAAAAGGGTTTAATGTATTAAAATACAAAACTAGAACAGCTAAGATAGAGCCTAATTGAATAACAACCATAAATAATTCTTTAAAATTGTCACTTACATTTAAAGTCATAAACTCATCTAAAAGAAGTAAATGCCCTGTACTACTGATGGGAAGCCATTCTGTAATTCCCTGAACTATACCAAATATTATCGCTTTTATTATTTCTACCATATAAGAATTTAATATAGTGAGAATAATGTAATTAATCAATTATGAACTTTATTATTTTATCTAAAGACCACCAATTTACAACATTTAATAGCATCTAGACTATATACGATATAAATATAATTTGAGGCTTATTATAACAATAGTGTTATTAATGGGAGAGAAAAAGTAACACTATTAATATAATGGTAATGTTAAGTTAATCATCAAATTCTAATATCGCTTCAGATTTGTTATAAATATCAACTCTATTTTGAACATCAATTCGATTAACAATCCATCCTCTAAAAGCACACTGATGAATAAAATCTTCTATTCTATTAATGCCATTCATTTCTCTAAGAGTTATAACCACACCAAAATTAAGAGGTTTATAATTGTTTTCATTAATACGTTCTTTTGTTTTTATACTAATTCCCCAAAACTCATTTTCGTAAACTTTCTTTGGTTTAGCTCTTTCTTTTATTAGTTCACTTATATGCTTAATATTATCCCATTTTCTGTAATTTTTTCTTGCATCCCCTTCATACATTCTACATTCACTTTCGTCTTGAATATTTTCATTAATAGTTTTAATTTTATTTTTATTATCTATTCTACCAAAGTGCAAATCCATTTCTGTATTGGTGTAATCAACTCCTTGATTTCTAGAACATTTTGGGAAATAACATAAAGTAGCTTTGGCAATAAAAGGATACTTATTATTAGTTTTTGGTATAGGAATATTAAAATTATAAGTATCATATTTTTCAGATACACCATTTAAAATAAACTTAATTTCATTATCTTTAGATTGAACAATATCCTTGATTTTTATAGGAACTACTCCATACCCAATTAGTGGCGAATTTGGCCCAATATTTTTCCAATTAGTAGCAGAATCAATTATCATAGCTTTTGCAACTTCGCGAGTTAATCCAAGTACATTAATCAAATAAGCCAATTTCCTTGTTATCCATGGTGCTGCATATGATGTACCGCAACTTTTTACACATTCACCTGATGGTGAATAAGTCCAAATTCCTTGCTCCTTGTCCCCACCATAATAGCTAATATCAGGTTTATTATAAAAAGATAAAACACCTCCACTTCTAGAATACGAGGCTGGAGTATTATTATAATCTACAGAATTAACTACAATAGAATTAATTGAATCTGCTGGAGCTGCAATTTTTTGAACTTTTTTATTTAATTTCATTGTTTTATTAGTCCCAGAAATAACAAAAATTACATCATTTTCAAATTGTATTTGATCAAGTATTGCAGCTTCCGGTGAAATGAAATTAGAATTTATTTCGAAAATACCACCTAATGATAGATTCCATACTTTAATTTCTTTATTTTCAGTAACTATTTCTTTTATTAGTTTTATTATTGTGAAAGAACTTGTAGCTCCACCATTTGATATACCAAAATGTTTAACTTTAAATCGACCACAGCCATCATCTAAATCTGGATTCAAGGAAGGACCATCAACTATTATTGAAGTCACTTTTGTTCCATGAACACATTCATCAGTTAAGAATCTTAAATTATCATCTAAACAATTTTTGAATTCCACCCATTGAGAAAAATATACCTTCTGAGAAAACATCGTATCAATTACCCCAACGACACATTCATTTGTTGGAGGGGGTATAGTCATTTCTTTTTTTTGGGTTAGATCAAAAAACATATCTTTATTTAATTCTGAAATATCAGAAACAGACATAGATATTAGAAAGGGTGCTCTATATATTAATTTCTTATATTGATCAGGTCTTAAAAGAATTGTTGTATTATCTAAACTTCTCACTGGAGTAAAATCATCAATATTTAACATTTCCATTAATTCTACTATAGATTTTCCTGTATCATAAATAGAAACAATTCTATTATCATTAGAATCATCTTCTATCATTTCGATATCAAATTTTTCCAAGTAATAAGCATCTACTATTATATTAGTGAAAGATGTCTTTGCTATTATTGAATAATCATACTGTTTTTTATTTTTATTTATTAATTCTAAATCATCATGATTTATACTAGTATTTTTAAATTCATGATCTATTATATATATAGCTTTACTAATTTTTTTTATTGATTCTTGAATTATTTCTTTACTAATATAATAAGTAATAATATGTTTTCGCTTTATATTATCAGCAAATTTAGCACCAACAATACAACTGTTCGCAGTTTTTTTACCCTTCGAAAGTAAACCTTTTATTCTATTGCTTTTAGCCATGACATCTATATAATAAGCACTTACCAAGGGATTAATATCTAAAGTTACGTTATCCCAAGTTGTCAAAACTTTTATTAAATTATTTTGGAGTTTTACAAGATGATCAACACAAACCTTTTTCCCTTTTGGGATATTTGAAGCACCTATTTGAGAAGAGTTCTTTTTTTGTTCAAATTGACCTTTTAATAGTAAAATATCATTCATTTTTTGCCCCTAACTCTCTTGCAACTTGACTTTTTGATACTCCAGTAAGAATTTCAATTTCTCTAACAGTAAACCCCTGATGTTGCATAAGTTTAATATCATCTTGCCCTTGATCATTTGCTATGTGGTACAAGCGTTTCAAATAATCAAATTCATCATCTGGTTTGCTAAAAGCTAAAGCTGTTTTTATCATATTCTTTAAGTCACCTGGAAAAGGAACTATTTCCATAAGTCCCATTATTTTCCTAAACATTCTTACATTTCGTCCAGCAAAAGAAACTTTATTAATATATCCATTTAAAATAACTTCAGATATATCAATCAAATCTTGTCTACTATATCTATTAAAGCTAATTACAGAATCAAATCTTCTAGTCAAAGCTTTATCAAAAACCTTAAACAAATTAGTTGTAGCAATCAAAATCACTGATTCATTCAAATTATCTAGTTGTTTTAAAATTGCTGAGGTAGCTCTTCCCATTTCTCTCAAATCATTACTATTAGTTCTATCTAATGCTATGGCATCTATTTCATCAAATAAAACAATAGCTTTTGCAGGATTAATAAAACTATTAATCTCCTTAAATAATAAACCAATATTTTTTGAAGTTTGTCCTAATTTACTATCGATAACCGCAGAAAAATCGACCATAAATAATTTTCTATCCAATATACGAGCAATTTGTTTTACTGTTTCTGTTTTTCCAGTACCAGGGGCTCCTTGAAACAAAAACTTATTAATTCCTATATTGTGTCCAACGGCATTTACAATGCCTATAACATCATCTTTTATAGCGTCAGGTAATGGTAAAGAATCTTGATTAAGTTCAATCTTTTTAAAAAAACTAAAATCATCTTCATTAAATTGTGGTATAAATGTATTAGCATCAGATAATAATGCCATTATATATTCGGCTATTTGATAATCACCAGATTTATCAAAATCTTTTGCAATCTCATAAGCTTCAGTTCTAAATGCAGAATCATTTTTTTCAGAGTAGCATTTTATTAAATTTATTACATTTTTCTTCTTCATTATTCAAACTCCATTTATTCATGAGTTAAGTACTATTAAAGTATATTAATTGTGGGACACAAAGTAAATAGTTGGGACATATATATAATATTAAATATTTAAGAAAAAATATTTAGCTTATAAAAAGGATTGTAGCTAAAGTCATATTTTACTTTAAATACAATCCCATATTATTTATTAGATTTAGTTTTTCACTTTTTAGTTCTTGCTTCTACTTTCTTTTAGCATAACATCATGAGCTCCACCTTCAACAATTGAAGTGGATGAAACAATAGTTAATTTGGAGTTATCTCTCAATTCTTCTAAACTCAAAGCTCCACAATTACACATGGTGCTTTTTACTTTATTTAAAGATTGCAAAACATTGTTATGAAGAGATCCTGCGTAAGGAACATAAGAATCAACACCTTCTACAAAGGATAGTTTCTTATCCCCACCTAAATCATAACGTTGCCAGTTTCTAGCTCTAGCACTACCCTCACCCCAATATTCTTTCATATATGAGCCATTAACATCGATTCTTTGGGTAGGACTTTCATCAAATCTAGCAAAATATCTACCGAGCATTAAAAAGTCTGCTCCCATAGCTAAGGCTAAAGCCATATGATAGTCATGAACTAATCCACCATCAGAGCAAATTGGAACATATTCACCTGTTTCTTCAAAATATTCATCACGTGCTTTTGCAACTTCAATCATTGAAGTTGCTTGGCCTCTTCCAATTCCCTTGGTCTCTCTTGTAATACATATAGAGCCACCACCAATACCAACTTTAATAAAATCAGCACCAGCTTGTGCTAAAAATCTAAAACCTTCTCTGTCTACAACATTACCGGCTCCAATTTTAACTCTATCTCCATATTTTTCTCTTACAAAAGATATAGTATTTTTTTGCCATTGGGTAAAACCTTCGCTGCTATCAATACACAAGATATCACAACCAGCTTCTAAAAGGGCAGGAATTCGCTCCTCATAATCACGGGTATTAATACCAGCGCCTACAATATAGCTTTTATTCATATCAAGTAATTCATTAGGATTATCTTTATGTGTATCATAATCTTTTCTAAATACAAAATATTTTAATCTTTGAGTATTATCAATAATAGGTAAAGCATTTAATTTATGATCCCATAAAATATCATTTGCTTGAGATAATGAAACCCCTTCCTTAGCAAAAACTAGCTTGCTAAAAGGTGTCATAAAATCTTTAATTTTTGTATCAGGACTCATTTTGGAAATTCTATAGTCTCTGGAAGTTACAACTCCAAGAAGTTTACCATGCTGATTACCGTCTTCCGTAATAGCGACAGTTGAATGGCCACTGATTTTTTTTAGCTCAATTAAATCAGCTAGCATATCTTGTGGACTAAGATTTGAATCAGAGGGAACAAAACCGGCCTTAAAGCCTTTAACTTTTCTTACCATTTCTGCTTGATTTTCTATTGTTTGAGAACCAAATATAAAGGAGCAACCACCTTCACGAGCGAGAGCCACTGCCATCTTCTCTCCACTAACACTTTGCATAATAGCACTTACTAAGGGTATTTTTAGTGATAATTCACTATTTTCACCCTTCTTAAATTTCACCAAGGGGGTATTTAGATTTACATTATTTACTATACAATTTTCGCTAGAATAACCTGGAACAAATAGATACTCAGAAAAAGTCCGAGACGGTTCGTCAAAAAAGAATGCCATAATTAAAACTCCTGCTTTTGACAACTTATACTGGCCTAAAATAAAATTAATTGCAACTTACCCTATAAACTATTACCTAAAAAAATAGTATTTTTTTTTAGTAATACCTAAAAACAAGGTTAAATTGCAATTATTATATATATTGTAAACAAATTATTTGCTATTTTTCCTGTTAAAGACAATGACTGCATTTTCTTTGCTCTTCAAATAAACGCATTTTTCTTTTACTTCAACATCAAAATAAGCTTTATCTAAATTATCTAATAGCAAGTAAGGGATATCTAAATCGATTTTTTGTTTGGTATCACACTTATTTAGTATGGTAAAGATTACTTTGTCCTCGTTGTATCTTATAAGGGAGAATAAATTTTCATCTAAGTCTATAATTTTATAAGCTCCGAGATAAAATACTTCTTTATAAGTCTCTCTAAGCTCCCCTAAACTCTTATACAAGTTTAAGAAAGATTTATCCCATTTTTTTCTATCCCAAGGCATGGGGTATCTTCCCATTTCCATAGATCCCATTTGTCCATCAATACCAATTTCATCGCCATAAAAAACATTTGGCATTCCAGGCAAACTATACATCAGCATTATAACACCCATATATTTATGCAATTCAAAAACCTCTTTATTATTATGTAATCTAGGAGTATCGTGAGAATCAATTAAATTAAACTGAAATTGAGCTATTTGATCTGGAATAGATTTTAATTGAGAAGATAAAGCCAAAGATAAATCTTTAGCACTATATTCATTTACTTTTCTAGGGCTGTGGCCCCAATTTTCACAAGTATATCTATCTTCTTCTCCCATCCAGCGTCTACAAGGTCTACTACAACCAAAATAATTCATTGTGGCATCCCACTGGTCCCCTTGTAGGTGAGAGCTGGAATCTATCCAGCTTTCAGCTAAAATATAAGCTTCTTTATTCTCTTCTTTGATACTTTTTCTAACTTGTTTCCAAATTTCATCATTAAATTGATCACTGTCCTTTCTACCAACTTCATCAGCTACATCAAATCTCCACCCATCTTGATTGAAGGGAGGCTTTAAGAATTTCTTAATAACAGAGTCTTTATCTCTATATATAATGTCTCTTAATTCTTGATTGTTATAATTTAACTGTGGCAAAGTTTTTACATTTTGCCAAAAAGCTATTTCACCACTATCATCTATATAATAGTACCCAGCTTCTTTTGAACTTTTATCCATAAGTGCTTTTTTAAACCAGGGATGATCTATTCCTGTATGATTAATAGAAATATCGACAATAATTTTAATTGATAACTCGTGGGCCTTATGAATTAAGGAAATTAAAGCCTCATCTCCTCCTAATTTTGGATCAACATGAAAGAAATCACAACAATCATATCTGTGAGTTGTTTTTGCAACTCCTATAGGATTTAGATAAATACAATTAATACCAAGCTCTTTAAGATAAGAAAGAGAATCTTCAATGCCTTTCAAGTCTCCATTAAAGAAATCAAGACATTTTCCTTCTTCAAAAGTCAAAGGTTTTTCATCAAAACTCATTTGGGTTGAAGTGGCTCCATCAAATTTGTATTCATTATCTCTAACACCGAGGTTTGGATTACCATTTTTAAATCTATCAGGATAAATTTGGTAGCAAGTAGAATTACTTGCCCACGATGGTGGCTCAATATCTATCTTTAATTCAAAACAATCACAATCACTTGGATGAGCTACGCTAAAGTATAATTCACTATAATAATAGAAAGATAAATCTCTTTGTATTCCAAAATAAAAGAGTGTATCTTCATTTAATACAATATTTGCAAAATAGTAGGCAAAGCTTTCATTTATTATTTTCTTACCATCTAATGTTAGTAATCTCCAAGTACCTTGTTTTTTGTAATGTAATGTAATAATAGTATTATCACTCAACCCTAAAATACTAAATTTAACACTTTCATTTCTTTTAGGATACAAGGGATCAATATATGTTTTATTAATTCCAAAATCAAAATAATTATTCATTTCTTTCATAACTAGTCCTTTATCATTTAACTTATATATCAATTACACTAGGTTTGAATAGAAAATGCAACCCAAATTATGAAAAAGCAATAACTTACTAATTTTTAGGCTACTAAACCGGTTAGGTACTTAACAAATTTTAAGTATATACTTGTATTATTGGTAGTTTTATCCCTTTTAATTTTTATTTTATACTTTTAGTTGACCGGTTTACAAAACCGGTTTAGTATGTCACTGTAAACTTATATAAAAGATAATTTTAGACATATCACATTCTATAATTAATTAAAGTTTTT
>CAZJGS010000015.1:0-30854 GCA_964545735.1 uncultured Spirochaetaceae bacterium | reverse complement strand
AGCCACGCTTTCTCCCCTCAAAAGCCACGCTTTCTCCCCTCAAAAGCCACGCTTTTATCAATAGCAAAGGAGCTATGAAAAGTGAAAGAACTGATTAAGCAGGACATAAACTTTTGTGAACACCCCTTATGGTTTCAGGACTCGAAAGAACAATCAATAGGATTAGTCTGGGATGACCCGAAGGGGTTCAAAATACGAGTTGGATATAAAATACCGACAAAAACGGACATCATATTTCTCTACTACCTCATGCTCCGGTCCCAACAGGAGGGGTGGAAAGAGAAGCTGACACTAACTCAGCGGGAGATCCTGAGAGGGTGTGGAATATCACCGGGAAAAGATCACGCAGAGCGGCTCAAAGACAGTCTGAATCGTTGGAAGATGATGGGGTTGGAATTCAGCGGCACTTTTTATGACGGCAAGGAATACCAGGCTATGAGTTTTGGAATTATTGACGAGTGGGATCTGGAAAAAGGCACAGGGCACCTCAATATCAGATTCGCCCCTAAATGGCTTGAGCAAATCAAGAACTCCAATTATTTCCGATATCTTGACTTCCAACAGATGAAATCAATTGGCTCCCCCCTTGCAATACGGCTGTACGAGATTCTCAATAAGTCATTCCAAGGGCGCAATGAGTGGAGCATCGACGCCTTGAAATTGGCCACCAAAATACCGATGAAACAGAAGTATGCGGCCGATATTAGCCCGAGAATTACAGCAGCCACAGACATTATCAATGCCAAAACCAGCCTGAATCTGACCTTAACCGTCAAACGTCCGAGGCGGGGACAGGCAATATTTGTATTTAAAAAGCTTAAATCCTCGAAGCCAACTAAACCCCTGCAGACGGGACGTTGCAATGCAGAGACTACCGGCGCTCAGGCGGATAGTTACAAGACGCTGACTGCCCTGTTACCTGCACAGCACCGACAGAAGAAAACAATTCGGGAGGTAATAATCAAAGCCTTATCCGAACATGACTTTGAATACGTAAAACGGAACATACTCTACACCAGTGAGACGGCAGGTAAGAATTACCGGGCATATCTCACGAAGTCGATAATGGATGACTGGGGTGAGGGGTGGCAGGAAGACAAAGATCAGGAAAATGAAAGCAAGCACCAGCAAAAAGTCAAAGAGCAAGAAGAAAGGAATAAGGCCAAAGAAGAGAAAAGGATACATCTTGCCGTTACAAAAAGACTTCAAATCATGCCACCGGAAGAACTAACTTTACATAAGGAAATGGCTCATGCGGAACTCACCGAATCAGAGAAGCAGCTTGATGAAGTAATCCTAAGCGCCTGTATAAATGCCAGGATAAGAGCTTCTATGGCCAGAGAACTTAGAGGACGAGAGGTGAAAAACGATGGAAGATTATATGGTAAAGATTCTCGCAATAGTGAAAGTCTTAACTAAGCGTTACGCAAATCTTGTCGACATCTCATACGAAGATTTGCTTCAGGAAGGATATCTTGCAGCAATGAATGGAATACGGAGGTGGCAAAAATACGAGGGTCAAGCGGCAATAACCGCATGGGCCTGGATATATGTTGTCAGCCGTTACAAAGAACTTAGTGTATCTGGATATTCAGATACGAGAGTGGTGTCATACGAAGACATCGAAAAAGAAGGAAATATCAATGCTACGGATCTATATATCAATAAATATTTTACGGATGAAACAGAAAAGGGAAGTGAGGATCTCACAAATAACAATCAGAACAAACAAGCAGCTTTTATGTTTTTAAACGCAGCCTTAACCGACGGTTACGGAGACATTATTCAAGTATCCAAAGACATGGTGTCTTCGCATGAGATAGCAAGCAAAAGACGTGTAACGACACAACGGATTAACCAGCTAAATAGAAAGATTGAAAACCTGTATTTCTCAGAGGATTCTACGTGTGATTGACTCATGTCTTGGTATGGAATCATGACTTGATAAGCTCTATTACTTCTCCGTTTAACTCTTTCCTGACGGAAACGGCTGCTTTCTTTACAAAATGATCCATAGAACTTGTCTGAACCCATGATTTATGTCCGGCATATCTTTTCTTACAAAAGAATTTTATCCAGGGCACCCTCTGCTCAAGTATAGCGGATGGAAAATTAATACTGTGTCTTGATAAAAAGACATGAACTATGTCTTTGCTCAGTGTAGCCTTTAAGACATAAAAAAGAAATACTCGGCCTTTCCGGTATAGACGAGTTTCTTCCGGAATCCATTCTTCTCGTCTCATAATTCCTATTTGTCCGGCCAGGTCAACTTCGAGCCAGCATCTATTTTCAGCCATCTTGATAATAACCCCCTCTACTACCTTGTGGACACGAGCCTTCCACAGTTTATATTTATCCAGTGCTTTTATCGTTTCCAATACATAGGGGAAAGTACGCCTGCATTTGTCAATTACAGGCTTGGGGAAAGATGCAAAGTCAAGCGTAACCGGTAGGGAATCGCAAAAATAGATCTTGGAATTAAGAGACTGTGCTTCTTCTAATTCCATTCCCTGCGGAACGTTAAAAAAGAGTGTAGCAATCCTGGAACTCACATCAACAGCAACGTCAGGCTCGTGCATGTTAAAGTATCCGCACAAGGCATCTGTAACGGCAAATTCAAGAGCAGCCTCCGCCACTCTCTTTGAAGTGCCGAGATTTTCAATCAGTTTATTGTCAGACATTCTTCTCCCAACCAGAACACATCATATATATTAATTATAGCAGGCATAGAAAAGATTTTCATGCCCTCCTATTACTTTAAATAGAGGGCACGAAATAAGGACCCTGAAATTAGATACCAAAAAAGCACTTTAAAGGAGATGTAAAGAAATGACAAACAGAAATGTTGTTAATACCAGTCCCACCGAACCTTCGAGATGGGAGATAATGGCCCGAGAGCGAAACGCCCGAGTTATACGCTGTAACACTCCCGATACTTATTCACTACTTGACCTGGCACGTAACGCGGACAGGGTTGTACGGGCACTAAGAAATAGACTTCTCGTATCCCTTGAACCTGAACAAGTTATACCCCTGCTTACCCGTTACAAACAAAGTATGATGGATTTATCCGATCTTCTCGAGGACATGAGTAAGGCCTGTGAAATGGAATACAGAACCCCTCGATCAATACTGCGGATGAAAGGAATTGAGGAAGAAGAAACCGTTACCACTAAGGCCTCAAAGAAAACATCGGGAAACAAAGCAAAGAAGTCTGCTGGTAACGGCGACGGCAGTAGTAAGACAGAGCCGATTCCCGATAATTAGGAAAGGAGGGCATTTATATATTCAGAAAGTGGGATGGGCAACCCTTCTGGATAAACGCTATCCCACAATGGCGTATCTGGAAAACTTGTCTGCAAGTACTACAATCACCCCATTGTAGAGCTTGAGGCGCGTAACTTGTTAACCAACTAACCAACCTATTTAAAAGCAGCACTACGGATTGCTTCAGCTCTGTTGGAGCAATCCAATAGTGCCGTTTTTGGCACCAAGGTTTATTTGCATAAGTGATTCTCACTTATTGCCGCTCCCATTTGGGAGACAAAGAACACATAATATATGTCATTATGTAGCCTCTAAAAGGTAGATTACACAGTATGTAAAATATTGGACTTTCCCCGATATTTTGCGCTTGATGCGACTTATTCAGCTGGTGGATTCCAAGGCAACTGTGGTTTTCGGTGAATGGAAAGATTTAGAAAAAATCTCTCATTGGGAGAGGTGTCTTTAAAAAACAGTTAAATACGCGCAATAAATAACCTGATTCTTTAATGAAGCATTCTATTCTTTTAGGTTTTACCTGATTGATGGCCATGGATTTGGGGAATGTTAATTACAAAAATTGGGTTTTTTTGTGTGTAAAAAGCAAGAAAGGAGAAAATAGAAAATAGAGAAAACAACCGTAGTAAACAGCACAAAACAAGGTTCCTTCAAAATGAAGGGCAACAAACAACTATCAAACAAGAAAGGAGAAAAAGAAAATGGTTCACAAACAAAGAAAAAAATAGTTCACAAAACAAGGTTCCTTCAAAATGAAGGGTACACAAACAACAAACAAACAGAAAAGGAGAAAAAGAAAATGGTAAACAAAGCAATTTTAGTTGGAAGGTTAGGAAATGACCCAGAGGTAAGATACACACAGGACGGCACGCCGGTTGCTTCGTTTAGTCTGGCCACTGATGAACAGTGGAAAGATAAAAACGGTAAGAAAGTTCAAAAAACCGAATGGCACAAGATAATTGCCTGGCGGAAACTTGGCGAAGTCTGTGGTGAATATCTGACCAAAGGCAAACTTATTTATATTGAAGGCAAGATCCAAACCAGACAATGGGAAAACAAAGACGGAATCAAGCAGTACACCACAGAAATCATTGCTCAGAGTATGAAAATGCTGAGTGGGCCTGGCGATGGACAGTCCAAACAATCAGGACAGTCAAAGCCCGAACCGGCTCCCTCTGCAGAAGGTGCTCTTGAAAACGATGATATTCCCTTTTAGGGACAAATGTTAACACAATAATAGATCCAACAGTTTCTAAGCAAACCCCAGAGGGGAAGACATTCCCCTTAGGGGAGCTATGTCTTCCCCTCTACAACAGAGAAAGGAAGACAAAATGAAAGCATTCGCAATTCTGAACATAATAACCTGGGGAACAGTACTTCTCTCCCTCGCGGTAATTCTGTAAGCAAAATCCCATTAAAGAAATAGTGTCTTACGATGAGCAGGATCTTTTTGCGAGGTTCTGCGCTTTGTAATCAGTAAAGAAAAGAAGGAGATAAGAGATGAATATCAGAAGCTTTGCAGAAGTTCTTGCCGACAGGCAGGGAGGAATACAAACAAAGGCAAACAGAGTTTATAAAAAGGAATTGACGCGTGACGAAGTTATGGAAATATTTGGAGAAGTACCGGAATATAGTATTCGGTATGGACTTATTATCTCTGTGACTTTACAGCGTGAAAGCGGGAAGTACGAACTAGCTGTTAAAGAAGAAAGGAACTAGGGGGAAAATCCATTATTTAACGATTTTCAGTTCTGGTTTTTCTCTATTTGGGTGCCAGATGTATTTGGCGGCTTCCGGCCGTTCATTCTCTGCGATCTTGGTAAATAGATAATTGAACACATCCAGTGTTTCATCATCTGTGTCCGGATCATGCATCCACCTGTCTTTTTCGTACCCACCTTCAATAACTTTGAGACTCATATTAATTATCTCCTTTCTTACGTGGTTGATATTACACGAGAAAGAGGGAAAAGTCAAGTAAAAAAAAGAAAGGAAGGATCATGATTGAACGCATCCTTAGTGAAGGATTAAAAAAAACAAACAAAGAAGCTACGTTGCAGGAACTCGGAGACAGATCAAAGTACATAGGATCGTCTGATGTTCCCGGTTGTATGCGAAAGACAGTAATGGAAAAACTCAATCCGGATGACCCGGGCATTACCACGTTATTACGGTATGAGCGCGGTCACATGGTGGAAAAGATACTTAAAAAAGCCTTAGACGCCATGAATGTAAGATATGAGTATCAACATGAAGTCACTCATCCTGATGCTCCGTTAAAAGCACATCTCGATTTCTTGTTCCACAGTAACGATACCGAGGCCATACTGGAATGCAAATCTGTATCAGGCATTCCCAGCGCGCCCTATGAGGACTGGATTACCCAGCTTCATTACCAGATGGGTTTATTAGCCATGGAAAAGCGGGACAAAAAGATCAGGGGTGCTATCCTTGCTCTGGACTTAAATACCGGACAAAGGAAAGTTTTTAACGGTTATCAATTAGACCTGACTATTTTCGGTGAATTGGTAAAAAATGCTGAGGAGATATGGAGCTGCGTATGTTGCAACGAAGATGATCAGAAACTTCGGACACAAAAGGGTCCGCTGTGTGCATGGTGCAACCACCGGCCCGGATGTTCGGCATTTAAAGTAAACGAGGATATTCCTGAAGTTCCGATAGAAGAAGATGTCCAGAATTACCTTGCAATGAAAGAAACTGCAAAGCAGCTGGACAAGAAAATTAAGGAACTGTCAGTAATGATAAAAGCAGTCATCAAAAACAATACAGATCATGGAAAGATAAAAGTAGGTGATTATGTTGCCTCTTTATCTCAAAGGAAAAGGACAGGATTAGACGATGGTCTTCTAAAAAAAGAAATGTCGGAAATCCATAAGAAATTTACCAAAACCTTATCATATGAGGTTTTGCTAATCAATTAAAAGGAGGCAGAGATGCCAGTAGACATCACACGCAAGGACAAACACACAGGAAAAACGACTACGAAGGTTTACGAAACAGTAGCTGAGAGGCTACTAAAATTCAGAAAAGATTATACCATCGACAAAGGCTGGTCTCTAACCACAGAAATGTCATTTGAGAACCAGATAGTGCGGTGCGAAGCGCGGATAATCACTCCAGATGATCGGATTGTAGCAATCGGTCATGCTGAGGAAAACCGTGCTGGTTCTTACATCAACAAAACATCAGCAGTAGAGAATTGTGAGACATCAGCTATCGGCCGATGTTTGTTTGCCGCTGGTCTTGGAGGTGGGGAATTTTGTAGTGCCGATGAGCTTCTGATGGCTATAAAAAAACAGGAAGAAATAGGATCGATGACAAGCGGCAAATCACAACAGGGCAGTAGTAAAGGTAAAACTGCTTCACCCCCACAAGGGGCGGACAGCAAGCCTATCGAGAAAGAAGATGCTGACCTGTTAAAAATAAAACCAATTAAAGGGATCAGCTATGAGAAGCAGGGTAACGTAATCATAGCTAAAGGCAGAACCTATTCCGTAAAGGGTCTATTAGAAAACAATGGTTTTAAATGGAACCCGGAACTGAACGCATGGTCTATGTATCTGTCCTAACTATTACTAAAGTAAGAGGAGAAAAAGTTATGACAACTGAAGAAGCCCTGATCTGGTGCAAAAAGCACAATGTCAAGGTAAAATCGGCAACTTTTGACGATAGTACAATCTGGCTTGCACGGATGCACTTCAACGGAGAGACGATAACGGGAATCTTTAGAGATTATCCCGGGGCAGCAACAAGGCTTCGGTGTAAACTTCAAGAGAAAACCCGCTCCTGCGAAGCAGCCTAATTCTGAAGGGAGGCATTACTATCATGGACAAAGAAATAGCGAGAGCGATAACTCAAGCGAAGATAGCTCAAAGACGAAACCACATACTCACACCCGACAGAATAAATGGGGATGTGATCATTTCAACAAGAATGAATTGGAATGAAAGTATGGGTGGTTTTGTTGCAAAGCACAACACCTACGAATATAGAGACAGCCTCAAAAAAGCTGGCTTTATGTGGTTAGGGGAAAACAAAGTCTGGTTTAAACCAATAAATCAAAACAAAGGAGAATGAATTATGAGAAGAATAAGTATGATGATGGTACTCGTAGCGGTAATCTTTGCGTTCATCCTGTCAGGATGTGCTGCAATGACAACCGCAATAGAACACAGGGATTTACAAATAAATTCCAAAATGTCTAATACGATCTTTCTTGATCCTGTAGCTCCAGAGCTTAGAACAGTTCTGGTACAGGTCAGGAATACCACTGACAAAAATATTGATATCGAAAGTAAAATAATCAATGACTTGACTGGAAAGGGATACACTGTTGTTACCAATCCGGAAAAAGCTCACTATTGGTTACAGGCAAATATCCTGTATGCAGGTAAGGCTCAGCCACAAACCATACAAAGTCTCTTGGCATCTGGCTATGGAGCATCAGTCCCACCTATTGTTGGTGGTCTTCTTGGTGCAGCCGTAGGCGGGTCCATGCACAATAATGCAAGAGGTTACATGGCTGGCGGTGCTCTCGGCATGATGGCTGGGGGGTTAATTGATACTGCAGCAAATGCTATGGTTAAGGATGTGACTTATTCTGTGGTAACAGACATTCAGATTTCTGAGAAATCTGACGTTGCTGTTGAACAGGAGATTAAATCTGACCTTACGCAGGGATCGGAAACAAGAATCAAACAAGTTATCAAATCAACCAACAATCTCAAGCGTTACAAGACCAGGATTGCTTCATCTGCAAATCAGGTAAACCTCGAGTTTGAGGAAGCCTTACCTAACCTTGAAGCATCCATCAGCAAGCAAATTGCCGGGATCATGTAACGACAAAAAACAAGCCGATAAAGAAAGGAAGTATTAACCCCCACAGTGCGGGTCAGCTTCCTTTTTTTGTAGGTAAACAGAGGTGTTTTGAACATGAAAGAAACCACATCAGACAAAAAGGAAAGTCTTACTTTTGAAGACATAGGCCGGAAAACAGGTCAAGTGGTTGCCAAAAAGAATGAGAAATACGGGGACGCTTTCGCAAAGTCGGGAGACATTCTTCGTATCTTTTATCCAGATGGTGTCAGACCTGATCAATATGATGACATGCTTGCCATGACCAGAGTGATCGACAAGCAGTTCCGTATTGCAACTGACAAAGACGCCTTTGGTGAAAACCCATGGGTGGATATTACCGGTTACGGAATCCTTGCTCAGAAGAAAGATATTGACAAGAAGAAATTAATAAGAAGAAATTACCCAAATCCGGGTTGACGGGCAAGGTATTATAAGCCTGTCATTCAATAAATAAAAATCAAAAGCATAAAGAATAGGAAGTAAAGGCTAAATCAGCCTGCTTCCTTTTTTTGTGTCTGAAGAAAGGGAAAGACATCATGAACTTCGAAGAAGCCTGTGCAAAAGCACGGAGAAAATCGGCTAAAACTGACAAGGCTATTCGTGTTGTATATGCGTCTGGTGGTCAGTTTGATCTCATTTACCACAATGAAATCAGTGGCTATGAAATCTGGTGCACATACAAAAACGGGACGTGTATTAGCGTTACCCCATTTGGGCGAAACTGAGAGGAAAAAATGAAGATTCTTAAAAATGAAGAGAGAATCATAGAGGTTTCTTGTCGTCTGGAGTTTCATTAGGATGAGACAACAGTAGAAACTCTATAAGGAGAAAACGATTATGGAAAATGACATTTATACAGTAACGAGACAATCACAATGGCCCACAGGTGCCAACATCGTGGAGGTATCTGTAGGAGGTCTGGATTATACCAATCCGGACGCGCTTGCCGAAAAATACGATGGTGAGTTTGAGGAATTTAACGATCCTCGTAAGGCGGTGAACACAGCCATAGAGATTGCAGAGAAATGGAAGAGAGATGAACCAAAAGAAGATATCCAGGTTGCTGTAGGTGATACGGGTGGTTACACCAATCCCTTTGAACCTGCAACTCGCAAAGAACTGACAGAATGGGCAGAGGCAGAATTTCGGTCACTAACCAAATGTCACAGATGCGGGAAAATTATTGAAGGTGCCGGATGCTGCATTTGGGAGCTTGATGAAACATTTTGCTCCGATCGGTGTGCGGAAGCTACCTATGATGATCTTTCTGCGGAACTGGAGGTTTAACGTCATGGAAATAGGAATAGGAACATTAAGTAAAGCCACAGAACTGGCAAAGAAGAGTAGCAGGATTATCGGGGTTATACTCGATGATGCCATAGGTAAGTGTTTTTGTGCCCCGTACGAAGAGTACGCTTCTTCGATGGAGTTAAGCACACACGAGCTGCTCTACGTTGTTCATCCTGATGGAGAAATTGAATAAGTGAGGAAGAAAATATGAAGACTTCGAAACTAAAGGAAAAATATCAAGGATACCTTCAAACCCTCATAGAAGAAATCCAGAATGAGAAATCAAATGATCTGATCTTAGACTATCTTGATTTCTGTTCTCGATTCCATCGGTATTCATTCAACAATCAGATATTGATATGGATGACGATGCCTGATGCTACGAGAGTTGCCGGTTTTCATACATGGAAGAAACTTGGTCGCATAGTAAAGAAGGGTGAAAAGGGTATTCCCATCTTTGCCCCAATCTGGGTCAAGCGAAAGCCTAAACCGACAGATGAAGGAATCACGGAAGAAGATGAACAAGATAACGATGAAAGCAAGAAGATGCTTTTCAAGGCTGTATATGTCTGGGATGTTTCACAGACTGAAGGAGACTCACTTCCTGAGACACCTGATATTGAGTACATCGGTGGTGTGGTAGGAAGTGACATCCTGCATTTCGAAGAAGAATATACAGCCTCAGAAAATATAAAACTGAATTACACGGACAATCTTGGCGGTGCACTCGGAGTGTCCATGGGGGGACAGATTGTAATCCTCTCATCACTCACAGACGAGCAGAAGTTTCATACCCTGGCTCACGAGCTTGCTCATGAGCATTTACATAAAAGTATGGAACGTCTGAAATATTCAAAGAAGCTGAAAGAGACCGAGGCTGAAGCGACTGCATATGTTGTTTGCCGTCACTTCGGGTTACAGCCAAAGTCCTCTGTTTATCTAGCCACATACCAGACCGAGGAAGTAGATATCCAAGGCTCGTTTGACCGGATAACCAAGACAGCTTCAAGAATACTGAAAGGCATCGAAAGTGTTCGTGTAGGCATGAAAAAGGCAGCTTAAAAACATACAGAGCAAATCAGAGAAGGGGTCACGAAAAGTGTCCCTTTTTTTATTTGAGAAAGGAAAAGAAAAAATGAAAGTTAATATTGAAAGATTTGCCATTGAGAAAGCATTACATGAGCTGAGTGGAATATTGAAAAATCAATCCGTTTCTTTGCCGATTCTTGAGCGAATACTGATCGAGGCGTCAGGTCAAACCGTGACTCTGACCGCCACTGATTTATGTACAGCATCAAGAATATCCATAGAGGCAGATGTTCTGGTGGAAGGATCAACTCTTCCTCCAGGAAAAAAGTTTATCAATATCATTGATGTGCTTAAGGATTATAAAACCATAAGTATAGAAACAGTAAAAAACAAAGTTGTGATAGCGAGTGAAGGTAAAGCATCATTTAAGTTACCCGATGCCTCATCTGATGATTATCCTGATGTAAAACTGCCAGACTCAATTAGTTTTACAGAAGTTAAAAGCGATGATCTGCTCTCTATCATTGACGGAGTAACTTATGTTGTCACCAAAAAGTCATACAATCCTGCATTTGAAGCAATCTGCCTCGAAGGATTGAAGTCTGAGATGAGGTGTATTGCAACAGATGGTCAAAGGTTGGCAATAACTCGAAGCGCAATGGAAGGAGATCTTGATATATCTGACAAAGGTATAATCATTCCTGCCACGGCTGCAAAAGAAATTGCTCGTCTTTTGAAGCATCACAGAGATTGTGAAACTGTAGACATAGGTTTTAGTCACGACACGATGGTAGTCAGAAACATATCATCATCCGGTACTACCGTTTTAACGATAAAGCTGGTTGATGTGATCTTTCCTAACTACAAAAAAATAATACCTCGTGACAGTTGTATATCTTTTACAGCTGATAAAGAGGCATTGATAGGTTCCCTCAGGAGGGCCAGGATTGTTGTCAAAGACGATCCAAACCATCCTGTGTTGTTGACAGGAGAGGGCGACAAGCTCGCATTACAGTCGAAAAACCAAAATGGTTTTATGTCTGATGAGATTGCCCTTGATAGTGACACAACAGAACCTTTCTGTTTCAGTATTAATGCAAACTATCTACTTGACGCTGTAAATACCATTTCCGCCGAGGATGTATGTGTTTCATACAAGCCGGAGCGATTGGTTGCCGTTAATGGAGATGGCGGTTCGCTGAACATAGTGACTGTATTGCGCAATTAAGAATCAATCAAAAATAAGTCAAACCAGAGAAGGGACACAATAAGTGCCCCTTCTTCTGTTTGAGAAAGGAAAAAAAGAATATGGAATCCAAGAAAACGGAAGGAAAGATGAGAGAGGATATAAAGTTTGTCAGGGAATTTGCGCCTGGCTATTTGGGAGGACAAAAAATGGCGAATGAGGCTACTAATGATGAAATTGAGTACATAATTATACTCAACCACCAGATAGCTGAATTATCCAGTTCTTTAACCGCTACAAAGCAAATGAGAAAAAACATATTTAGCGGCATTAGCTCCCGAATTGTCGCGAAATGTCAAGGCGGGGGAAAGCGAGGGAAATCATGTTAAAAGTCACATACATTGGGGGGTTTAACCCATTTGATTGGGAATCTCTTATTTGTCCGGTATGTGGGGGAAATGAGTACGAAAGCATTTCTCATACTAATGTGTTCTGCAAGCACTGCAATGCCCAGTTCGCGGTACGTGACACTTGTGGAGATCCCGGATGTGTAGTGGATTGTCTTTTAAGTCCGATGCCTTCAGGGGGGGATATATATGCCCCTTTGTGGAAATGTGATGATTGTGGTGCGGAAGTGGCGCTTTTTGAGTGGCAGGAACAAGTCTGTCCCTCAAATGAGAATCACAAGAAACTTCACAGGAAAGAGCATGTCCTTAAGGTATGGAAAATTCCCAAGGACTTCCCGCCGTATTTTTACCTTGTTTTGAAACGAGGCGATTATTGCAGCGGGTGGATATCCGGAAATAACTTTGACTCCCTTGACTATCCCACTCAGGAAGAATGGGACAAGTTTCAAGTAGAAAACGCATAGAGAAAGGAAAAAAAGATGTGGAATACACCAACAGAACAAGACTTAGCTACAATTCCTAATCTTTACCAAACAGAAGACACTCCCCTGAAAGATAAGATGATATGCCTGCACTTCTTTATTGGAGGTTGTGACTGGTACATTGCCGAATATGACAGGGAAAACAATCTGTTTTGGGGATTCGCAATTTTGAATGAAGATTATGTTTGTGCCGAATGGGGATACATTTCATTCGATGAAATGAAGCAAATCAAGGCTAAACCGTTTGGTTTAGAGATTGATTGTGAACGTGAATGGGTACCCATAAAAGCCTGTGAGATAAAAAAGATCAAACGGGCACAAGGTTGGTAGGAAAGGAAATAGACAACAATGGAAAACATATATCTAAGAGAATTCCAAGGAGTCAAATATCGGACAATGCTGGTAAGGGAAGATGCTTCCGTATCTCCCGGGCCTCTTAAAAGGGCTGAATTAGTATATCAGTACATTCGATCCGGTCTGGAGAATAGAGATCAGGAATGTTTCGTCTCGATTCTTTTTAACAGCCAGATGGTTCCTCTTGGGGTAAGCCTTGTGAGTGTTGGACGATTGAATTGTGCTACGGTTGAACCGCGAGAGGTATTTAAGACGGCAATCATAGCCTCTGCAGCGTCGCTGATTGTGGCTCACAACCACCCATCGGGTGATTGCAAGCCAAGTCAGGATGACATTCATATAACGACAAGTCTCAAAGAAGCAGGTGACATGCTGCAAATTCCAATTCTGGATCACATTATTGTAGGACGGGATTGCTTTTACAGCATGAAAGAACACGAAGAAATATAAGAAGAAGAAAGGAAAGAGAAATGAGTGATACATGTTGGTTAGAAATGACATTTAGGAGAAGAGATCTTCCAAAACTTAATGCTACCCTGGAGCACAGGATGTGCGATGGAACGTTTTGGAATGAGGAAGATAGCGATGAGAAGGAAATAATTGCTAGTATCTATGAGGCCGACTACGGCTGGTATGATGAAATCCATGCTCTTGCTAAAGCAGGATTAACTTTCACAGCTTCAAGTGGACCTGGTGGTAATTATGGCCCTTCCATCTATGCCTGCTACAAAGGCAAGTTGATAGAGTGCAATACCGATATCAACGAAACCCCCGTTGCTCAGGTCACAGAGAAAGGACTCAATGAAGATGCTCTGAATAATTGTATGGAGTATTTCAAGGTTCTTCGAAAGATCTTAACTGATAGCAAAGGAAAGGAGGCATAAGATGGGTTGGACGTATCTCCATAAAGATAAAGATATGAATACGAAAGACTTCTTCAGCAAAGAGTTCAACTTTATCGACAAAAGGGGTAGAAAGGTGACGGTGTTGGATTGTGCTTCGTATTTGACGGAAGCGTATCTCGCTATCGAATCTTTAACCCCTGGTGAGGAAAGAATGGTGCTTGGGATGGTGTGTCTGATTCATTATACCAAAAACGATTATCACAACGTTGGATATAAGGATATGGAAGAGAGTATGGGTCCGTACTATTATAATTGTCCGGAACGAATACTCAAACTTTTAACACCTACCACATATCAAAATGCCATAAAATGGCGGAAGAAATGCTGGGAAGGAATAGAAAGAAAGAAAGCGCAGCCTCCTTATAAAATAGGAGACATTCTGGAATTCAAGAAACCTCTCGTATTTAGTGGCGGATACAAAGTTGCACAGCTTAGATCCGTTAATAAAAGGAGATTTATTTTTGAATGTCCCGAACATAATGGGACCAGATTCAGAATACGAAAAGCTACGTTAAATTCTATTCCTTATGAGATTGTAGGCTCTTTGAGAATATAGTTTGAACTACACTTATAGATTATACAGGAAGGGAGGCATATGCCTCCCTTTTTTGTATAACAAAAGAAGAAAAAAGGAGAAAACTATGCACGGAAGAATTTATGTACTCACATCCGAGAAAGCCATTGAAGACGGTGATTATTATAGCCCTTTCGAGGAATGCACAATGATGGACATGATCCCCGGGTGCGATGGTGTTATAAAGCTCGATAATCCAGAGATCAAAGAATCGATCGAATGGATTAACGATGTCTTTAATCTGAGTATTCGTACAGATACCATAATCCTTGAAGGGAACGACGCCCTCGTGGGTATTGTGAAACCGGTAGACGTTGAGGCCCTTATTCGAGGGTTGAAGGCCAACAAAGAACGCAGAATCACTGAAATAAGGAAAGAGGTCCAGAAAACTAATCCTGACATGTGGAAAGTATCACATACTGCATATATGGATAGTGTGTTTTACTTTGTTTCAGTGGACGATTTCTCAATCCATAACGAGATGGACATTCTACGTTACGGTATAGAACCAAAAGAAGTGCCTCTCTATATCACTCAAATATATGACTATCATTCTTAAGTGATAACTGAAGCATAACACACCATAGATAACATGCGAAAAGGAGGCTTACGCCTCCTTTTTTCATGTAACAAGCAAAGGAGAAATAGAAAATGGCACGTTTCGCAAGTCAGATGAAGATGGGCTATTACAAGACGCCGGAAGCTGTAGTTTACCAGATAAAGGAAATGTTAAATATTCCCCCTGGTGCAAGGCTTCTTGATACTTGTTGTGGCGAAGGAAAGCCCCTACAGATTATAGCTTCGAATACGGAAGCAACAACCTATGGGGTAGAGCTGGACAAAGAGCGCCATGACACCGCCTCAAGAGTTCTGGACAATACGGTATGGGGTGATGCTCTGTATGAGCTAAGGGCATCGGAAAAGGGATTTGGCCTGTTATGGTTAAATCCTCCATACGATCTTGCAGAAGAAGACGATGATGGTGAGAAAAGCAAGAGATTGGAAACCAAGTTTCTTGAAAAGCACTGGAGACTTCTTATGGATGAGGGGGTACTTGTATATATTGTGCCCTTTAATTCCGTAAAGGAATCTAGGAGTTTTCTGAAACGCAGATGTTCTAATCTCTCTATTCTCTCTTTCCCAACATCCGAGTACATCAGGTTTTCGCAGCTTGTTGTTATATGTACGAAGAAAAAGCCTTTAAAAGACGAAATAGAGCACAACAATTCCATATTTGACAGTCTTGATGCCTTGGAATCTGGGGAAGTACCCGAATTCCTAGGAACAACAGAAAAAGCCACACGTTGTTATGACGTACCCGTATCGGATGACGATATTTATTTTCGTTCTTTCCGATTCAATCCAGACAACGCGGTTCAAAAGGTAAACAAATCTCCTCTGTGGGACACGACTATACTGAAGTTCTTTCCTGTCCTGAACGGAGCAGAAATGAATCCCTTAATGCCGTTGCGTGAAGGTCATCTTGCGATGCTATTAGCATCCGGCATGATGAATGGTGATGTTACGGGAAATAATGGCACTAGGCTTGTTGTCAAGGGTTCTGTCAAGAAGGAAGTTGTATGCGACTACGAAGAAACGGAAGAGATGGAAAAGGAGATTGAAACTGATCGCTACGCTATTACGGTCAGGGCAATATCTTTTGATCCATTGGAGATTATGACAATCAAATGAGAAAGGAGACATAAAGTAATGGGAGTATATCTAAGCATGCAGATCAAAGAAAGCGCTCATATCACCCCAGAGGATGCCAACAGACTATGGTTTGAAATGTATCCATCTGAGAATAGCGAGGCTTCTTTACTTCGAAACTTCGATACCGATCCACAGGGACCGACAGTTCATTTCTATACGAAAGGTGATCTTCTTGAAGACGCCCGCTACTATAGGGATGTTGACAAGAGACCTGATCTTGGATTTGAACCGGGAATGACTGATCAGGAAGCTATCAAAGTTTTCCAGGAGGGTTTCCCTGGTCCGGGCTGGTCGGATATTGGTGGTTTTACGATGAAGTTAAGTGGAGAGCATTATTGTACTCATAAGATGGAAAGAGTGAGAAAATTCATCCAAAAGTACAAAGAATCTCTTGTCGTCCACGGCTATAAGGATCTTTTACGGTACATAAAATATGACTCAGAAAATATTTCCTTCCTTTCATCTTGTTATTGCGAGCATTGCCTTCTTAAAGCTAGAAGGCATGGCATTTTTCTGCCCGTAAAAACTGGTATGATTGATACTACGGGAAAGAATATTCAAAGTCTATATGATGCACTGTTTGAGAATGAGAGGTGCTTGGAATGTTCATGATGACATACAATGAAGCTATTAAGAAACAGGCAGAGCAGGCCAAATTTTATGACAGGTTATTGAGTAGTACTAAACGGGCGGAGCTTGTAAAGATGACAAAACCCTGTCCGTTTGACCCTGATGAGATGAGACCTGTAATTGAGATAAATCAACTGGTTCCGCGAGGTAGGGATATTGAAAGACTTTGCGGACTTGGAGAATAAATGGAGGAACATATAGAATGAAAGAAAGGTATAGAGAAATACGTGCGCTCGGCGCAATCTGCTACACAGACGCATATATATGCACTACAGATGACCAGATCTACATGATATCTCTGTTTGGTCGGTCTGGTGTTGTAAAGGCAGTCTGTGGGACAATCCTTGCAAGGGTTCCCGTCACTGTCTCCTTTGACAGAAAACTATATACAGTTACAAGGTCTCTTATGAACTATCATATAACTACCTGTAACCTTAAGGGTATATGCCATAAGATAATTGCGGTTCATACCCTGTTTTCCGGAAAAGGCACAACGAGAATAATTGCCAAAGACGATAAAGATTGCATATTCAATTTCATAGATTCAAAAGTCTCCACGCCGTTGAAAACGGAGTGGGCTGACTGGATGATGAATCAGGAAAATATAGTAATTCCAACTCCACTTGTCAGTTTCGATGGAACGGGTAAGATGGATAAAGAATACTGTGAGTTTCGTATTCCTGACAATGATATCACAGACGAAGCGATTCTGGATGGAATTAGGATAGGCGCTATACAGTAAACAATAGACATAAAGCTGCCCATATGGGAGCAGAAACTCTGCTACTCCCTATGGGGAGAGAAGTGTTTCCGCTTCCTTGGAGGCTAAGGAGGAAAAAGAGTATGGAACTCGATCTAAAATCGTTTCTAACTCAATACGGAGACGCATTAAAAGACAAGGTAATCAACAAATACAATCCTTTATTTGATCCAAACAGTCGGGATACATGGGATAATGATACCAGCTTAAGACTGTCAAACCTCAAGAGACAACCTTTTCCAGGTCAAGCTAATGTAATTTTGGCATTGGCAAAGGGATTTTACGTCAAAGGGAAAAGAGGCTTGATACTGAATGGGGAAATGGGCACAGGCAAAACAATTTGTGCTATCATTGTTGCTCACCTCATGCCAAAGGCGAACTATCGTGTCCTAATTATGTGTCCCGGGCACCTGGTCCAGAAGTGGATCAGGGAAATTGAAAGCACCATTCCCAGGTGCAGAACCATTAATCTGAACGGCAAAGTGCGACATGAAGTTGCATAAGTAACTGTATTCCTTAGAGAATACCTGATGTTTCATCATCAGTAGCCTACCAGCATGAATCAAGTAGCTGCTGGGACAAAGTAACCCGCCAAAAGGCTAAGGAAAACCGTGAGGCAATCCGATGTCTGTTAGCTTCGATACGGACAGGGTGCAAGGCTGGAATGGTAAGGTAAACATATGTGAATTGCTGATAAACGTCGTTATCAGAGAAAAGCCAAAGGAGCTGATAGGCTTTAACCAAAAGGTGTGTAGCAAGGATTCCCCCCTTTTTACCTGGGGAGAACATGGACGTAATGTTACCGGCGGACAGGCAATACCTAACCCACTCATTGTTACTTATGCAGAACATGGTAAGCCCGTATCCCTCCCGAGAGGGAAGGTATTTCGTAAGAAATACCCATAGGAATGCGGGTATAGGAACGTGGAAAAAGCAAAGGCCACCCTGTAATGGGATGGATAAGGATTGAGTCAAAAGACAACATCATCCTATGCGAAAGCAGGCAGACTTCCACGAGGTCTTTAATTACAAAAGAACCTTTAGAACCTCGGAAGGAGGAAAAGCAAATGAACATGAAAGTTAAAATGTGTGCACCCTCCTGTGAAGAAGCGACACAGTGGCATGAAATTGACTGGTCACAATGTCACCGAAACACAAGGAGGCTACAGGCACGAATCGTAAAGGCACAACAGGAAGGCAGATATAATAAGGTTAAATCCTTACAATGGCTGCTAACCCACTCCTTTAGCGGCAAAGCAATTGCAGTTAAAAGAGTGACTGAAAATCGGGGTAAGAAGACGACGGGCGTTGACGGAAAGACATGGTCAACACCAGGAGACAAATCTCAAGCCATATTGTCATTAAAAAGAAGAGGCTACAAACCTCAACCTTTAAAGCGAGTTTATCTTCTCAAGAAGAATGGGAAGAAAAGACCGCTTGGCATACCAACGATGAAAGATAGAGCTATGCAAGCATTATACTTGATAGCCCTGCAACCAGTAGCTGAATGTACCGGAGACGGTCATTCCTATGGATTTCGACCAAAAAGAGCCACAAGGGATGCCATCGGGCAGTGCTTTATCAGACTGGTACGAAAAAGCTCCCCGGAATGGGTACTTGAGGGAGACATCAAAGGATGCTTTGACAATATTAGCCATGATTGGTTGGTCGAAAATGTCCTTATGGACAAAAAGATCCTCAAAAAATGGTTGAAGGCTGGGTTCATGGAAAAACAAATTCTTTATCCAACAAAAATGGGAACGCCACAAGGCGGTATCATTTCCCCAACGTTGGCAAATATTGCCCTGGATGGTTTACAGGAAATACTCGAAAAGAGGTTCCCAAAAACAACCAAACAAGGAAATATAGCCAAAGTGGGATTGGTTCGATATGCGGATGACTTTATCATAACAGGAAACTCGAAAGAGCTACTCGAAGAAAAAGTCAAACCCCTGGTCATAGACTTTATGAGGACAAGAGGATTGGAACTCTCGGAAGAGAAAACCAAGATAACGCATATTGATGAAGGGTTTGACTTCCTCGGACAAAATATACGCAAGTATAAAGGCAAGTTGTTAATAAAGCCTTCCAAGGAAAATGTTAATATGTTCCTTAGGAAAATCCGGGAAGTAATCGAAGGTAACAAAACGGCAAAACAGTGTAACCTGATAATGAAACTCAACCCCTTAATAAGAGGTTGGGTGAATTATCATAAGCACGTGGTAGCCAAGGAAACCTTTGGGCACGTGGACGTTGAGATATGGAAGAAGATATGGCAATGGTCTAAGCGCAGACATCCAAATAAAGGCAAATATTGGATTAAAGAGAAATACTTTAAGACAATAAGAACCAGAAATTGGGTATTTGAGGGCAAAGACAATGAGGGTAAGACGTGGACTTTGATAAAAGCGTCAGATACGCCTATCAAACGACACATTAAAATCAAGGCAGACGCAAATCCCTTTGACCCTGAATGGGAAACATATTTTGAGGAAAGAATACTCCGAGAAATGATGAATAACCTGAAAGGAAGGGGAAAATTGCAGAAGCTTTGGAAAGGCCAAAAAGGAATATGTCCGAATTGCAAACAAATAATTTCGACAGAAACAGGATGGCATGTCCACCATATTCTGCCAAAATTTGAAGGTGGCAAGGAGAACATCACCAATTTGGTTTTATTACACCCAAATTGCCATAGGCAAATCCATAATAACCTTAGACTGGAAGTTGATGTACCGGCACTGGAAACGGTGTTTATAAAGGCTTGAGCCGTATGAAGGGAAACTTTCACGTACGGTTCTTAGGGGGCTTGGGGCTGGTAACAGCTCCGGGCTACCCGACGGATTGAAGGAAATGGAAGAGCTTAGATATGCCGGGAAACCGACATGCCCTGAGTTCTACGTAATAGGCAAAGAACGTGCAAAAAATCATCATCAATGGAAACTCGGTTTTGTGGAATTGAAGCATTTAGATGAGCTTCAATGTCCGCACTGTGGGAAAATATTGGATGATTTAAAAGGTAAAAGACCGCGATGTCCCGAGTGCAAAGAACCTTTATATCAAGCCGACAAAGACGGCTTTCGCAGGTATGCAAAGGCTGAATACGCCAAGAAATATTTAAAGGGTGTATTTGATCTCTTTGTTGCTGATGAGGTTCATGAGCTTAAAGGCGGTGCAACCGCCCAGGGACAGGCTCTTGCCGATTTCGCATGTATTTCAAAAAGGACATTGGCCCTTACAGGTACATTGATGGGTGGATACTCGACAAATTTGTTTTATCTTCTTTGGCGTCTACTCACCTCTACAATGCAAAGCAAGAAGATACCATATCTTGAACCTATGGCCTTTGCTGAGAGATACGGTATTGTTGAAAGAACAGCACGTACCAAGAAAGATGGAAGTCATTATAATAATGCTTCTATTGGAAAGAGCAGCAAGGTAACAAAGACGGTTAAGGAAAAGCCCGGTGTTTCTCCATTGATTCTTGTTGATTTTCTATTTGAGAACACCATTTTTCTGAGGTTGTCTGATGTATCTAATACCTTGCCGCCTTATGACGAAAAGGTCATAGAAATATCCATGACCGATGAGCAGGCCAAGGCATACAAAAAATTAGAAACTGATTTGTATGCGGCAGCAAGAAAGGCATTAGCAGCACATGATCACTCACTTCTCGGAGCATTGATCAATTCATCGCTGGCTTATCCGGATGGTGCAAGGCGTGGTGAAGTGGTTATCCACCCCCACTACGACATGATAGTGGCCGAAGCTCCTCCGATTGACGAGCATATCCTGCCAAAGGAAGGCGAGTTGTTAAACATACTTGATCGTGAATTAGGAGAAGGCAGGCGTTGTCTGGTTTGTTTAGAACATACTGGAACCCGTGACCTTATTCCTGATCTTGCGGACAGGATGTTGGAACGGGGATATACCCCGTTGATTCTTCGCAGCAACACTGTATCCGTTGAAAAACGGGAGGCCTGGGTTAAAAATAAAATGAGTTCAGGAGAATATAATGTAATGATAGCAAACCCGAATTTGATAAAAACGGGTTTGGATCTTATTGAATTCCCCACACTCATTTTCTTCCAGACAGGCTACTCCATATACACGTTAAGGCAAGCGTCACGAAGATCATGGAGAATAGGCCAGGATATGCCCGTCAGGGTATATTATATGTCCTATGCTAAAACCATGCAGAGTGTGGCATTGAGTCTGATCGCGACTAAACTGGAAACTGCATTAGCAATTGAAGGTGATTTGTCTGACAAGGGGCTAACATGTCTTGCGGAAGGATCAAACAGTATGCTGATTGAGATGGCTCGTGCGTTAGTAAGCAAAGAGGCAATACAGCCAGTAGCTGATACATGGAAGTCATACAGGAAGTCAGAGATTACATCCGACTCGCTCCTTGGTGATGATGATTCTCAAAGAGAAACAATCACCACAAAGGTTAGTAAAGGCGACCGTTCAGCTACGATCACTTACGAGCGGGTAATCCGGGGTAAAATATATCTCAGAAGAAATTACGCCATTGGTTATGTTGATGGTAATAAATTTTTCTTTAAAAAGGGAACAATTATTTACCACGATAATCCAGTAGGTGATTATAGCAAAGATGGAATGGGAGTTCTGAACAAAAAACCCATTCAGATCATGAAAATTCCAAAGGACAATAAATACATTCTTGTGGAATTGAAAAAGTAAGAAAGATTAGAAGACACCCGGACAGACATTCTTGTTTGTTCCAGGTGTCTTCTTCCTATTAGAAAAGGAGAAAGATTATGGATAAGAAATATTATCGGTACGACCTAGAGGAAATAAATGGCGAACAGGAATATTCCTACAATTATCTCATCGAAGCCGAAAATCATAAGGAAGCCATCGAGATTGCAGAGAGACATGCAGGCTCATTCTATGATGATCGACCGGAAATAATTGACGGATCTTACGTCTTCTTTGATGGAGAAATTACAACAAAGGTTGGTGAAGTAAGCGAAACAACCAAAGAAGACTTTGTTCATGATATGCTGCGGGAGGTAACCCTCACAGCACAAGCATAAGAGATGGGCTGTTATGCCCAATAGTTCCATTAACGGTATGGAGCGGGATTTTTCCCGCTCTGTATCGTTTTTTTTTGCTTCGTTCTCACCAACCTTTGTAACTACGCTATCTTAACAAGTGATCACGGTCATTATTTTTTGCTCATTTTCTATGCCTTCTATTACAATAATAGACGAAGTGCTAAAAAGAAGAAAGGGGATAAGGATAACTATGCACCAGGAAATAATTGCGGGAACTCCCGGAAATCTTAGGATACCAAAATCACATCTTGCTGAGTATATGTCAAACGGGATTGATCTGGATCATGCAACGAAAGAAATGCAGGAAGCTGCTGGATATTATGCCGTTGGATATAAAACTAATTGGGGACAATTATTGGAGTGTCGAGAATCGGAAGATAACATTAAGTGGGAAATCAGATTCGATTCTCTACATCGTGAGTTTCTTGATGCCGGTGGAAATGGAAACGAATTGGCAGATTGTTGTGTCCAAGAGCTTATAAACTTAAGTCACAGAAAAGGGATAATTCCTCCTTATCTGACGGTTGACGATGGCAATAGCGGTTCTACAGCCGCTTGTCTGTGGTTATCCGATCCGGAATATGAGAAAAAGGCTCGTAGATACATTGCAACAACATTTCTCTTGCGTGTTATGCCGGTAGTCGTTGGAAGGATCAGAAGACTCAATAACGAGATGGCTAATAAGCGAAGAGGGTAACGGCTGTACCGTCACTCTTTATTTGCCGATTTCCCAAGAAGAATTGGCGCCGGCTGTAGCACCTGTAGAAAACAGGGACAATGCTTTTCCTCAATTATCCGCCAGTGCTATTGCTTGACCCTAATCCGTTTTCATCACCTCCTATTACTAAGATAGAAGGAACAGTTTATGTCCAAGACGAAGTCCAAAGAACAGCCCTGCTGTATACCAGAAGAAATAATTGGCATCTGGACAGCATCAACCAGGATAAAAGCTTTCTATACTGCCCGTCATCAACAGCGGGTAGCCGTACTTTCGTGTATCATTGCTGAGAAAATGGGTCTTCCAACAGATAAAGCCAACGGGCTGCGTATGGCAGCTTTGACCCATGATATTGGAAAAATAGGCATACCTGACAAAATTCTCAACAAACCCGGTAAGCTAACCGACATAGAATTCAACACGATAAAAGCACATCCCACACTCGGATATACCATGTTGGAAAATATTGATTTTGGGTATCCCGTGGCACAAATTGTTCATCAACATCATGAAAGAATAGACGGATCGGGGTATCCTCAAGGTTTGAAAGATAAAGAAATCCTCCCAGAGGCAAAAATCCTGGCCGTAGCCGATGTATTTGATGCCATGACATCAGACAGACCCTATCGACCGGCCATCGGGACAGTAAAGGTTTTATTCATGATTCTAAAGGACAGTAATACATTGTATGACTTTCGAGCTGTCGATGCCTTGATCAGAGTTATAGGGGGAAAACACTTAGTTCGAGGTTTTGATTTTGGATGAACAATTTCTAAAGAATTTGGAAAAATCTTATGTGACAGACCAAAAGGTACTTGCTCTCATCAAGGCATATCGCTCTCTTTTGTATTCAGACAGAAAAGTTGCACGAGAATATTATAAAAAGAATATGCAGACAGCGGTAAATACTAATTGAGGAGAACCCGCAATTGTTCGCATTCCTAAACAAATTTCGCAAGCCTAAAACACGGGAAATCTCTCTTAAAGAGCTTTCAGTCTATTGGATGGACAAACCTGAACATCCTGTTGCCGGTACTACTGACATGACAGAACCAGCCCCAGGGCAGGAGTCGAAGGCACATTGGGAGCATACGGAGATAAATAACTTCTATACATCATACATAATGCCCCATACACATACAACAATAGAGCCTGCCTCTGTCTCTGCAATGGAAGAGATATTAACTATTCTTGATGGACCTGACGGTGATTGTCCTTCGATTGTGCCGGAAGATGAGGAAACACCGGCACAGTATCATGCTTTAACCTCCACACTTCGCGAGCATTCACTCGATGTAACCAGAGAGGCGTATGACATCCTCAAAAAGAGCAAGGGCCTTTTGCTTGCAGGCAAAATTCTAATAGCCACTCTTGGCCATGATCTTGGTAAAATACTGAACAAAGACGGTGAAGGGGAACCAATTAATCTACATGCCTATAAAAGTGCCAAGATGTTGGAGTCGATTACCAAAGATCTACAATACAGAGAAAACATCCTGGCGGCGGTGAAATGTCACCACCGGCCTAAATCAGAATTGGAAAGGATGAAGAATGACACTGTGTTTATACTACGTCAAGCAGATTGGGAGGCAAGAAGAAAGGAACTTGATCATTTGGCTATATTTCATAAACCGGCGAGTCAAGAGAAAGATCTTGATCACGACAAGGCAAAGGTATCTTTTAAACCGGGTACGGTTTCTCAATCCACCTTTGAGAATCTTGTCCAAACTATAGAACCGTTTATCAATATAAATGATATTGATAGTGCCTTCTCTTTTAAAAACACAGTATACATTCACCCCAGCTGGTTAACCAAAACGATCCTTCTTATAAAGGGAAAAGATTTTGACAGTCAAAAAATAGCAGACCTTATGGCTGAGAAATCGAAAGTCCCGGTGCTTGAGTATCGAATACACTTCATGAACTCAAAAAAGAAACCAGAAAACATACAATACTATGCCCTTAAATCAGATTTATTCGGCAATTTCGACGAGATAGACAAGAGAAGAAAAAGGAACAACTTGTTAAGAACTATCAAATCCATCGAGTAAGAAAAGAGGTGCCCCATGCCAAAGAAAATAACGTCTATTATTGTTGTAGTAGCATTTCTGATGGTTACCATTACCACGAAATGCATTTCCAGTGAGTGGATAGACGATTGGATACAGCAAAAAACCGTGGTTAGTCCACAATATTTTGAAACGCAGAAAAGGGGTTATGCAACTCTTGGCAACATGTCGGCAAGATGGAAAATGGGAGTCGATCATCCCATAACAGTAACACCACCAGCTTTTAAATCGGGTTGTGGCGGAATTGATATGTTCGGTGGTGGCCTTGGGTTTATGGATTTTGATCATCTTGTTAAGAAGCTGCAAAAGATAATGGGACCGGCCGCTGCCGCATTTGCTTTCGATCTTGCGTTAAATACTCTGTGTACACCCTGCGCCAATGGAATCAAATCCTTTGAGGCAATAGTCGACAGATTAAATCAATTACAGATCGACGACTGCAAGTCATCAAAAGCGGCAGTTACAATGCTTGCAACAACAGCAACCAAAGGATGGGATGCGGCGAAAAAATCTGAGGCCGTTACAGACTTTATGCAAAGTTCGGGAATATCCGATCTCTATAATGACGTAATAGAGACAGGTAGCAACAAAACAACCAATGAGGCAGCAGTTGCCAATGGAGTTGCCAGCATGGCAGAGACGGTAAAAGACTGTCCAGCCGCCATAAAGGACATATTTTTAACGAATGGATCTGTCCTTGAACACATCGCAACAAAGAAGGGCATTCCCCTGGGATACGTAACGATGATGCGTGGTTTTGTAGGGGACATCAATGTTGACGCTCAGAAGGTAAATTTCCAGTATATCAATCGCTGTAACGAGGTTTCCCCCACAAAACTGGACTCCTTCGTAAATGGGGAAATGTATAAACGGGTTAATGTCGATGATGCGAACTGTACAAAGATCAACAGCATAGTCATAGGCGGGATTCCATACTCCAGTATCCGGAATTGGGCATATACCATGCTCAAAGGAATTGCGGACAATATGGCTGGGAAAGCAGGAATGTCACCCAACTTAAGCAGTTTTATCAATAATATAAGGGGTCCGATTTACACCGGACTAAAATCGTATATGGCAGCAATGGGTAGTAGCACAGATACTGCAATGGCGGCAGATACCTTTGCGGACCTTGCGGCATTTACCATTACATATCAGATGATGATTGACTTCTACGATACGATCAACGGAGCAATTAACACAGCCCAGAGTGCTGTAAAGAACAGTAACGGGGCCAAACCCGGAGGGTCTCAATATAAATGCAACATTGATTTGATAACAAACGCGCTCAATGATCTTGAAGATAAAAGATCGGTACTGAAAAACTATGTTTCCGTGGCGCAACAGTCATACGCCAACAAGATAGACAATACATTATCAAATATACAATTAAACTATTACATTGCAAGGATGAATAATGATGTAAATCAATCGCTGATGAAGCATCTCGGCGCGAATAATGCGAATCTCATGAGATAGAAAGAAAACAAATTGGAAAATAACAAAAACAGAATATTTGTAATTCTTATTCTAATTTCATTAACAGCTTTACTGCTCCCGGTATCTGTATATGCGGATATACCAGCCTCTTTAAAAACCTATACGGTGTATGGTGAGTTCAACTCAACGGTGAACGCTTTTCATCGGCTTGGTCTCATGATGTCTGATTCGAATTACAGAGGTCTTTTCTTCTCCATTGTTGTCCTGTCAATCCTCATAGGTGGTTTGTTCACAATCGGTAAGGGCATCTTATCCGGTAAGTCCACCGCAATGGCATGGGCTTACCTGTTTGGGATGATCATCGCGGGGGTTATCGTATATTCGGCATTTGTAAAGAATACGACCTCCATTACAGTATATGATGAATCTTTGAACAAGCAGATAGCCGTCGGGGGGATACCTGATGGTGTGGCATTTATTGCGGGCATGGCAAATAAAATAGAAACAGGCCTGATAGATATTATTTGGACCAGTGGAGATCCGCGATCCTATAGGGAAAATGCAGGCGGCCTGGGTTTCAGTATATTCACAAAAGCCTTTGAAGGAGGTGTTGACCTGTCCGGTACAGGTAATGGCGGGATATATAATAACATATCCATACGCCGGTACATCAAGGACTGCTTATTCTTTGAATTATCAAGAGTTGGATCACCTCTCAGTATAAATAATATTCAGATAAACTCTGACTTTGTTCCTCTTCTGGCCGAGGCTGTCAATCCTGCTATATACACCGTCTGGTATGATGAAGCCAATAAGGCAGGCGTGACTATGACGTGTACTGATGCGTGGAATAAACTTAACACATATTTCACCTCCCTTACAGATGGCAGTGTTCCTGTCAGAGCTTATTGGCAGGAAAGGTGTAAAAAGATTTTATCCGACGTGTCAGGTTCTACCGGATCAACCATAGAGCAGGCCTGTAAAGACAAGTCGGTGGCCCTTTTGGCCGATCTTACCGGCATTGCGATGAGCAGTTCGCAGTTGACACGCCAGTACCTGATTGCTTCTGAATTATGGAATGTAATGCAGGATGTCGATCCTGATATGCAAATGTCAACGCTAGCGAGTCAATCAGCAGGCGCTCATCTTATAGGAATGGGAATACAGGCAAACGACTGGATACCCATAATGAGAAGCACCTTATTTACCATAATGCTCGGATCTCTGCCGTTTTTATTCCTGTTAATTCCAACCCCGTTATTTCCCAGAGCATTATCGATGATATTCGGCATATTTGTATTTATGACGGCGTGGGGAGTATGTGATGCCCTTGCCCATAGTTTTGCGATGGATAGAGCGTATGATATTTTTGATGGCATACAGAGAGGTCAGATCGGGTTTAAAAGCATGATGCTGATGAAAGATACGTCATGCAAGGCCCTTGCAACATTTGGGGCCGCCAGATGGTCAGCAATGATGATTGCGGGCCTCTTGAGTAGCGTGCTTGTAAAATCTGGAGGTACCATGCTCGCACACACAATCGGAGGATTCCGCTTGGGGCCGGCAGGTGCGGCGGCGGGGATAGCGGCGGGAACTCCTGAAGGATGGGCCTCTAAAGTAAATTCAATAAGGCATGTTGCCCCTACTGCTGCGTATGCCAATTCGTTTGGGTTTAGTGACGTGGCGACAGCAGATACGCAAAAGGAACTTACCGGCATAAAAACCGGTTTGGGAGAAGTAGATGACATTGGTCATGGCAGTATTAAGGATGCTTCCAGTAAAGTAGCGGGAGCTAATGTTATGGGTAAGAGGGGGGCAATTGCTAATACTAATCAGATCAAAGCCGCTGCAAATGAAAAGTTTGGCGGTGATGTGGATGGTATGCTTAATTCCGAAAAGGCTATTACCCAAGGCCAGGCCGCAGGGCAGGCAGCCCAGATAATCAGTGATGGTAGAGATCCTTTAACTTATGGCGGAGAAAAGGGTCAGAGGGAGGTCGTGAAAACTGAAGGAGGGTTAGACGCATTTAAAATAATAGGAGCTGACCAAACCAGGGAGGCCTCTAAATATCAACCGGCAAATGAGCAGGCACAATATCTGTCTCACAGATACCGCGATGATGTGCTTAACGGGAAAGACCCGTCAAAAGATCAAAAACTCGTGCAGGGGCTTAGCACTCTTTCTAACATCAGTGGTGGAATGGCCACTGCTCAGAAAAATTTTACAAATATGGAATTTACCCCCGGAGACCCTGCACAAGCAGGAAACTTAGCTCGTGTCCTTGGGGTAAGCCCTGCAGATACTATAGGCAAGACTACTCGTGCATCGGTTGGTTTTGACATGGGAAAAGGTACATTTAAGATGGCACGAGGGGATTCAACGGGCGGTTTTGTAGGGGTGAATGAAAATTACAGAAAGAATACGGTTGCCTTTGGCACGGATGAAGCAGCACAAAAGGCAATAGGTAGCCCGGCAGCCCAAAAAGGTCTTTATACGTCTTATAGTGACCCTGATGGTCATGTAGCTTTCATGAGGAGTCAGGGCGGCAAAGATTTTTCGACCACGGATAGACAAATAACAACAGCCCCCGACAAAAACGGTTATATGCGTACTCAGATCGCAAGTACCAGCACAGGTGAAACCCTCTACGATTCAGGGAAAAAGGGAAGGGAAGACTCGAATGTTCACAAAACTACGAATGATTCGAGAGACGTAAATAAATCCGGCCTTGAGGACACAAGGGGAACAAAACTGAGCGGCGCAAAAGGATTGGTGCAATCAGATGATGCAACAGCAATTAATCGGGCAAAGGATTCTGATTTAATTCAGGCAAACGGGTTGGGCGGGTCGGGAAAAACGGGTCAGAGAAATGCTGAACTTCTTGCAATGAACGGTGGAAAATATGTTAGTAATGTGATGGAGGAGAAAGGTGCGGATATAGGCTCAGTCTCAACAAGTGCTTCTGCTAAACTTGGCTGGGGTAAATTTGGTATTGGTGCAGAGGGAAAGCAAACATGGCAAAACCGAAAAGTACAAAATTACATTACCAGCGGTATATATCAAGATATGATGAAAGCAAAAGAAGGAGCTATCGCTAAAGGTCTAAATGAGACACAAATCGGTCATGCAATGCAAGGAGCCTATAGCAAAAATATAAATACCCTGACAGCAAAAGGCTTTGCCGCAAAACCAATCCGAAAAATCACGAAAGAGGCCGTAGATAAGGTAAATACTAATGGTGCGATGAATTCAGTAAACATTCTTGGTCCAGATACATCTTCAGAAAGTGTAAAACCAGAAACCGAAGCTCAAAAACAACAGGAAATAAAAGATGGGATAAATCCTGAATGGCCTGGATGGCGAAAAGGGTTAGCGCATGCTGTAGGTTCAACTGCCGCACCCACGGGAACCCTGGCACAGGGTATGAGCAAGACAACACCTGCAATCAAACAAACAACTGCAACAAAAGAACCTTCCAATGACACAGTAACAAAGGGCAGGGATAAGCCGGACAATCAGAAACATCCGGAAGCCGCAACCGGCATGGGCGGGCAATCAGCTACTACAAGCACAAAAAAATCCGCCCCGAAACAAAATAGGGCAGGTCAGCTTGCAGACCAGGTTGTATCTGGGAATAAGGGTAATGATGGAACCCAAAATAATACAAAGAAGGGAAAAACTAATTCGCGGGGTCCTACATCGGCAATGACGAGATAAGATGATGAAAAGAATTGTGATAACAAGAAATTATTGAATTACAGGGTCATAGCCTTCAGTCTTGGGTAGCTCACGAAACAATACTATTCATAGTAATAATGATTACCTTCAATGTTACTATAACTCGGATCTTCGAGCCAATCATCAGCCTCAAAAATAGATGTATCCTCATCTTTGCTAAGGCCTTCCCGAAGAAGATCCAAAATCTCGCCAGGCTTGGCCTCTTCGCACACGTCCTTTGAGCGATCGGTTCCGATATTCATGGCGATCAGCACGCCGATAACCATTCCTACTATCAATATAAATCCTATTACTTCCATAATATCCTCCATAATC